>CBDVBS010000094.1:0-10383 GCA_965372275.1 uncultured bacterium
ACATCGGTCCGGTTATGACTTTTTTCCGCCCCGTCTCGCTTGCCCGTGGCACACGGAGATAGAAGTAGTAGAGGTAATAGGGGAAATGCACGGGTAAACTCGAAGACTCGCTTATCCGTGGCACCGGGAGAAAGGATTTATTCTATTAAACGGACAGGCTGTCCGCGCCCCCAGAACGGATAACTACTACGATTCGGTGATCGTTACCGTGACCACATCATTCTCGTCCTTGATATCCCTTTTATATTTCGCCTTCTTGAAACGCTCGTCCCTGAAATCCTCGAAAGCCTTTTTGTTCATGATTTTGATCCGCTAATATCTTTCCCTGCCCCGCTCCTCGCGTTCCATCTCGCGCTTGGCATCGCGCTCGGCGACATCCTGTTTCTTGTCGAACAGCTTCTTGCCTTTACACAGTCCGATTTCGACTTTAACCCTTCCCTGCTTGAAGTAGAATTTGAGCGGTATGAGAGTATAACCGCGTTCGCGCACCTTGGTGTCGAGCTTGCGAATTTCGCGCTTATGCATCAGGAGGCGTCGTCTGCGAAGGGGATCGATTGTCCGGTCGGATGTATGAGTGTAGGGGCTTATGTGGAGATCGACGAGCCATGCATTGCCCTTGACGACTTCGCAGAATGCATCGCGCAAATTCAGTCCGCCCTGGCGTATGCTCTTGACTTCATAACCCTGCAACGAGATACCCGCTTCGACGCGTTCCAGCACTGTGTAATTGCGGAACGCTTTGCGGTTGATATACTGCGGTGGACCGGATTTATGTTGTTTCTTGTCAGCCATCATAAGTATAGTAACCCACGAAATGGGATTCGTGGGTTACATTTATTTCTTGTTACATCTGATATCTCTTGTTATCTGACTTTGTTCTTTCCCCCCACGCTTTATAATCCGGGGAATTCCGGTTTCTATTCAATCCATCTCCTTCAGCCATGCGAATGCCTTGGGCAGGTAGTTGACAAGGTCGGATGCTATGAGACTCATCTCTCCCATCTCCACACAGGCTAAGTCACCGGCAAGGCCGTGAAGGAATACTCCCAGCGTGGAAGCATCGAACGGTGGATACCCCTGGGCAAGCAGACCGGCGATCACGCCGGTAAGGACATCCCCCGAACCGGCGGTTGCCATACCGGGATTGCCTGTCAGGTTGATGCGAGTGCTTCCGCCGGGTTCGGTGATGACTGTCTGTGCTCCTTTAAGAACAACCGCGGCGTTAAGTTTCCCCGACAGGTCCGATGCGGCTCTTATCCGGTCTGACAGGATGTCTTCTTTGCGCATCCCCGTGAGCGCGCTGAATTCACCAGGATGCGGTGTAATGACGCCGGGCAGTTCACGATCACTGAGCAGGTTTTCCAGGCCTTTGAGGTTTTTGATACCATCTGCGTCGATCACGACAGGTCCCTTGTAAACAGTGAGCAGACGTTCCAGGAATTCGACTGCCTCTTCTTCGGTACCCATGCCCGGGCCGACGGCGATCGCGTCGGCGGTGTCGAGCAGGTCGGTCATGTCATCGATGGAAGCGGGGTGGAAAGTTCCTCTCGGTCCGGTCGATACCGGACGTGTCATCCCCTCGACAAGTTTCCCGGCGAGTATCGGGTAATCCTCGGCGATAACCGCGGCGGTGACCAATCCGACCCCGGCCCTGAGTGCTCCCTGGCAGACCAGGTATGCCGCGCCTAACATCCCGGTTTTGCCGGCAACCACCAGTAATCTTCCGTAATCAACCTTGTGAGTGTCCTTCTTTCGCGGTTTGATTTTATCGGTTGCCCAGGAGGGCTCCGTTATTTGAATGGGGTAAGTGATCGAATCCAGGACATCATCCGGGATTCCGATATCCACCACGATAATCTCACCTACGCGATCGGCGCCGGGATAAAGGTACAACCCGACTTTCGGCAGGCCGAAGGTGATGGTGAAATCTGCCTTGACGGCGTCGCCGAGTAGTCCCCCGGTGTCGGCATTGACCCCGGTGGGAATGTCAACGGCGAATACGGGCTTGCCAAGGGAATTGACGAGTTCGATGGCATTTCGTGGGAGGCCTGTTATTTCGCCGGTCATGCCGGTACCGATAATGGCATCAACGACGAAATCGATTTCATCTTCAGCTTCGATAGCATTCTTCAATTGATCCGCATCCTCGATTTCTTTCAGAAGGACTTCCGGCGGAAGGCGGTTGAAATTCACAGCGGGGTCACCCTTGAGTTCGGACCCCTTACCGAGGAGAAAGAGCGTGAGATGCAACCCTTCACTCGCAAGGAGCCTTGCAACCGCGATACCGTCACCGCCGTTATTGCCTTTGCCGCAGATTATCAGGCCGCGCTTCAAGGGTCGGTGGATGGATTCACGCAGCACTTTTTCCGCGACGCCAAGCGCGGCGTTCTCCATCAGTTCAATGGAATCGATATTTTTTTCTTCGATGGTGATGCGGTCGAGTTCCCGCATGGTCTCAGCGGTGACGAGTCTCATGCTCCACCTCCGGCGGCATCCTGCTTGTTCGCGAATTCGCGCAGTACTTCGATGGCATCCTCGGCATAGCTCTCCGCGGTTTCAAGCGTCATGCTTTCAACCATAACACGGACTTTCGGTTCGGTTCCCGATGCCCTGACCAGTATCCGCCCCTCGTCCTCGCCCTTCAGCTTGTCTTCCATTTCCCGGAGCTTAGCCTGGACGGTCGGATCGGTCTGCCATCCGTACTTATCACGGCATTTGAGGTTCAACTGCACCTGGGGGAACCGGGTGAAGAGGTTTGCTAACTTACTGAACGGCTGGTTCTTTATACGTATAAGTCTTGCCGCGAGCAGCGCCGTGAGCACGCCGTCGCCGGTGGTGTTGTGATTCAGGAAGATGATATGCCCCGATTGTTCTCCGCCAAGTACAAAGCCCCCGGCGACCATTTCACGCAGGACATACTTGTCACCCACATCCGCGCGCACCAGGCGGATTCCCTTTCCATCGAGGAATTTCTCGAGTCCCTGGTTGCTTAATACAGTGCCTACTACGGAATTTCCGGGCAATAGTCCTTCAGCCTGAAGATACTCCGCCCACATGGCGATTATCGCATCGCCGTTAACAACATTTCCAAGCTCGTCAGCGAGGATTGCGCGGTCGGCATCTCCATCGAATGCGACGCCTAAGTCGGCGCCTTCGCGTACGACCGCTTCGGCAACCTTATTGGGGGCGGTCGATCCGCAATCGACATTGATCCTCTCGCCCAACGCATCGGCGTTGAGTGAAATGACCTCGGCGCCGAGGGTTGTGAAAACACTCGGACCGACATGGTGCGCGGCGCCGTGGCCGCAATCGAGCACGACTTTCAGCCCATCGAGATTGCCCCCCGCCGCGGCGACGAGATGATTCATGTATGACTGCATCAGACCGGTCGACTTGATCAGGCGGCCTATGGTCACACCCTTGGCAGGGGCCTGGTG
Source organism: uncultured bacterium (assembly GCA_965372275.1). Lineage (GTDB taxonomy): Bacteria > JAJVIF01 > JAJVIF01 > JAPKYR01 > CAZSPL01 > CBDVBS01. The sequence goes on from CBDVBS010000094.1 coordinate 3,438, forward strand.
TTCGCCCGAGAAATACCTGCGGCTGATTTCATCCTCGACATGATCCTGCAGTTTGAAGCCGTCAGGCCCGAAGAATTTTATCCCGTTGTCCTGGATGGGGTTATGTGACGCGCTGATAACGGCCCCGAGGGGGAAGCCGTTCTCCTTGACAAGGTGCGCTACGCCGGGAGTTGGGGATACGCCGAGCAGGTGCGCGTCCACACCCATTGACATGAAACCCGCGGCGAGCGACGCTTCCAGCATCTGCCCGGAAACACGGGTGTCCCGTCCAATCAGAACGCGCGCACGTCCTTCGCCCTTCAAGTACCTTGTCGCTATCTGACCGAGGCGAAGCGCCATCTCGGCGGGAAGGTCTTCGCCCGCGACTCCCCTTACGCCATCCGTGCCGAAGAGTTTAAGGCTCCGCTCCATTCTATAACCGCTGCTATTTTCCAACTATTCGTCGTCTCCTTTGTTACCTAATGTAAATTCTTCACGTTTTTTTACTGTGACCGTGACCACGTCCGGTTCAATCTCCACCAGCGATATCCGCGGCATCATTATCGGGATGTAAACGGGACGATCCTCATGCAGACCTTCCGCCAGGCCTCTTACGTTGACCATCGGGTTGATCATCTCCCGGGTGAGCTTCTCGATCTCATCCATCGGGCCGACCACGGTTATGCTTACCGTGCGGGGCTCGGATGAGTAGTGGATGAGCGATTCATCCCCGCCGCCGTCGAAGTTGACAGGCAGCCCTTCGAAACGCCGCTGGGTGGTTATATGCTCGATCTTGACCTCGAGCATCACCGTATTGGTCTCCATGATGACCTGCTCATCAGGCTTAATGAGTTTCAGAGCCTGGATGGTGAAGTTGTCCGAATGCCCGGTGAGATCGATCGGCTCGGTTTCGATGCGGTGTATATCTTTCAGAACCTCGGGCGGACCGTTCAGTGTGATAAATGACGGGTTGATATTCACGCTCGTGACGGTATAACCTGATGGGGGATGGCCGATGTAGTTGTAACCGACGGGCACTCTTCGCGATGCGCCGGTTTTGCGTACCCCGATCTCCAATTCCGCTGTCGGTGGTGTGATATCGACGTTGATGATGTGCTTTCCTTCGGCGTCGTGGGCCGCAAAGTCAATCGTCACATGCTCGTAACCCACGAGGTTGGCTTCGGTCAACCTGTAAACAACGCTGTCAACTTGCGAAACCAGGCTCTTCGCACCGCTGACCTTGACGATTTCAGGAAGTCCGGTTTCGAGTACGATGGTCGTATCCGGGGGCAGTCCGCCGATTATCAGTCTCTCGGGGGATACCGTGGTCTCGGCGTACTGCTCGATCTCGATCTCGATCATCGCCGGGATTATTTCCTTCTGCAGCCAGCGCAGGTTCGCACCTCGGATACGGACCGCGAATTCGCCGATACCCTCATTGGCATGTCTGAGATCGAGTTCCGCCTTGAGTACCCCTTCATCGCAGGCTTCCTCGACCCGCTTGATACGGCTCAAAGGTCCCTTGATATAAAGGCCGATCTTGTCGGGAAGGATTGACATCAGGGCTAAATCCTGTGATGGTCCGATCTTGACAAGGGGGATGTTGATCAGTTTGTCTATTGGCTTGTCATTCGTATCAACATAGAACCAGATAATCGCCGCCAACAGGAAGGAGATGACTTTCAGATGCCAGTTGCGTTTCATTTATTATCCCCTCCTTTTGATGAGGCATCCTTTGAAGCGGTTGCCCCGCCGGGACCGGGCACTGCATCCTTTTTCTTTTCCCCCTTGCCCGGGATCACCGATGCAGCGCTCAATTCGGGATAGATGATGGATCGCAGAAGGTTTCTCAGGGCCGGGGGGGTGAGGTTGTATGCCAATTTGCTGTCGTAACATAATGACAGGCGTCCGGTCTCTTCGCTGACGATGAGGGATATTGCATCCGTGAGTTCGGTGAGCCCCAGCGCCGCCCGATGACGGGTTCCGAGATGGGATGGGATATTCATGTTCTCGCTCAACGGTAGGAAGCACCGCGCCGCGGCGATGCGGTCGCTTCTCAGGATTATTGCACCATCATGAAGCGGGGTGTGGGGATAGAATATCGTTTCAATTATTTCAGGCCTGATGATCGTGTCGGTCGCTTCCCCGGTTTCGATGTAATCCTGCAGCGATTGTTCACCCTCGATTACTATAAGCGCGCCGATTCGTTTCTCGGCCATTTTCTCCATCGCATCGAGAACTTCATCGAGGATACGGAGGACATCCTCTTTCTCCATGAGTTTGATGCCGCCGGAGAAAAGCCCCCGACGCCCGGCGCCTTCGAACAGGCTGCGTAATTCGGGCTGAAAGATGATAAGGAGGAATATGGGAATGATGATCGCGAGGCTGTCGAATATGTACTGGGACGCGCGTAACTGGAGCCAGTGCGCCGCCAAGAAGAATATGCCGAAAAGCACCAGGCCCTTGACGAGCCGGTTCGCCCGCGTACGCTGGAATATGAGCATCACCTGGTAGATGATGAACGCAAGCAACAAAATATCGACTATGTCGATGATAAAATAAAGCATATAAATATTCCATTCCGCCCCGGCTTCACTGTTTTCAGCCGGGTACGAATCGAATACTAAGGGTAATTATAGGGATGTTACGGCCCGGTGTAAACGAAAAGGGACGGATTAACCGTGTTGAATAACCTGAGTGAACCCCGGTGGCTTCTATACTAACCGGGTGAACAATCTGTTTCGGCACAGGATGTAGCGAAACATCTGAAATTGCTAATGGGGATATTTTTGTGCTAAAATCCATCGGATTCTCCATCCATATTTTGCCGGAGCGCGTTAATCGGAGCAGTGCTATTCAACTCAGCACATTTTGCGATTTTCTTCCCCATCGTTGCCGCCGCTTTCTTCCTCTTAGGACATCGGTACAGGTGGGTCCTGCTGCTTGCGGCAATTTATTACTTCTATATGGCCTGGGAGCCGACCTACGCAATCCTGATCGCTGCTTCGACAATTGTGGATTACATCGTGGCAAGGAAGATCCACAAATCCCCAAGCCTTGCGAGTAAACGCGGATGGTTGATCCTCAGCCTTGTAACAAACCTCGGCTTGCTGTTCACGTTCAAGTATTACAATTTCTTCGCGGAATCCCTGCAGTATCTCGTCGGCGCGTTCGATCTTTCGCTGGAACTGAAAGAATCGAATTTGCTGCTCCCGGTGGGTATTTCGTTCTATACGTTTCAAACCCTCAGCTACACAATTGAATGCTACAAGGGTAAATTCAACCCGGAGAAGCATCCCGGGATATTCGGCCTCTACGTGGCGTTCTTCCCTCAGCTCGTTGCCGGGCCCATCGAGCGTCCGCAGAATCTCCTGAAGCAGTTGCGAAGCAAGGTGACTTACGATTACGACAGGATCACACTGGGTTTGAAGCGCATTGCCTGGGGGTTGTTTAAAAAAGTAGTGATCGCCGACCGCCTTGCATTGCTGGTGAATGTAGTCTACATGGATCCGGATCATCATCAGGGCCCTGCATTCGTCTTAGCCACGATATTCTTTGCATTCCAGATATATTGCGACTTCTCAGGTTATTCAGACATCGCGATCGGGGCAGCTAAGGTCCTGGGGATAGACCTGATGGAGAACTTCAAAAGCCCCTACTTTTCCACTTCTATTGCTGAATTCTGGCGACGCTGGCACATATCGCTCTCCACCTGGTTTAGGGATTATGTCTACTACCCGCTCGGTGGTTTGAGTTCCTCTTTTTCCCGGCGCATTATGGCTTTGGTCCTTGTCTTTACACTGAGCGGTTTATGGCACGGCGCAAACTGGACCTTCGTAATCTGGGGGGCACTGCACGGATTCTACCTCTTAACTGCATTGCTTCTGTCAAAATCCCTGAAGAAGTTCAGAAAACTGGCAGGATTCAACCGAAGACCAATTCTTGCAGCGGTTGTTAAGATAGCCATCACATTCATCCTGGTGAATTTCGCCTGGATATTTTTCCGGTCATCAAATCTTGATGAGGCAATATATATTGTAAGTCATCTGCACCAGGGATGGGATACGGTTAGCTGGTATTGGCTGATGACCGGCACCGGATTCGAAGATTCATATATGAAGATATCATTATGGTTGATAGTAATCCTGATCGTATATGACACGATTGATGTAAGATATTCAATGTGGACTGTGTTGTCGAAAAGACCATGGTGGATTCGCTGGTTTGTTTATTACGCGATAGTCTGTGGTATCTATTTCTATGGTGTGTTCGGAGAATCTGAATTCCTGTATTTTCAATTCTGATAATGATTGACAATTATGCGCTCTGTAACATGCAAACTACTTCTCTTCTTACCGCTGGCGATCTTTGTGGCGGTGATCAACTGGCATGTAGACCCCGCGAGAATCTTCAATCATTCCGGGAAGGGCGTCGAAACGGAGATAGCATCGATCATGCTCTCCCAGCGCAACATGAAGATAACCAACCTGCACTTCAATGACCGGCTTCTTCAACGCATCTACGCTGACCGGCTATCCGATTCCCCCGACACTCTCGTATTCGGCTCAAGTCAATCCAGGATAATTAACAATGCCTGTTTCCCCGATGGCTCTCTCTATAATGCTTGGGTGAATCTGGCTACGCTTGAAGATTACCTCGGGATTTACCAGGTATATTACGAGAGAGGGCTTAAACCCAGGCGGGTTGTATTGGAGATCTCACCCTGGCTGCTTCGGAAAAAGGAAGGCTATGTTCGATTCCAGGCGCTCTATGATGATTATCAGCGATGCCTGCAAAGGCTCAACCTGAAGGACTCATATGAATTGCCGCTATTGGACCGAATAAACAGCAGGAGATATTTGGAATTGCTTTCACCGAGCTACTTCCAGATTTCTTTCAATCTCTTCGGCAAGTTTGATACGAGGGCTTTTGATATCACCCCGACCATGGAGACCATGGCGGAACGGACCATTCGATTCCCCGACGGTTCGCTTCAATATGGAGAGGATGAGTTGAACCGCACGCCCGAGGTTGTTCGCAGATTTGCTGTAGATTATTTTGCCGAGAGTTTCAAAGTGCGCTACTTCGATAAAGAAACGCTGGGTCTCGATCCGGACTACATAATAATGTTCACCGCGCTCGTGGATGAATTACAGTCGGAGGGAATAGAAGTTGTTTTCTTGCTTCCTCCCATACACCCAAGCGCGTATGAACTGCTTCTCGCAAAGGCAAGTTACTATATCCTTACCGGCACGGAAAAAAGGATAAGGGAGATAGCCGATGAGAAAGGGATCGAGGTGATTGGCTCCAGTGACGCGAGTTATTGCGGATTGGACGAATCAGACTTCGTGGATGGAAATCACATTACCCGTTCTGCAATGATAGAGTTATGTACCCCGGCAACGGTGGAGACCGGGTTACATAACTGAAATACATGTAACCCACGAATCCCATTTCGTGGGTCACCATCCGAGGGGACTGTCATCCTGTCTCCAGGTGACTGTCCCCAATTTACAAAACATCTTTATCTATCAGTCAACCAGTTTCTCAAAACGTGCAACATCGTAACTTCTAACAATTCTCTCTAATTCAGCCTCAGGGACCAATTCAGCAACGCCAGTGAAATCGATCAGAATCCTATTCCTTATTAGTATCCAATATCTAATAGCTGCCTTATTTGAACTTCTTTTGGCATACAGATTGCCATTTGATATCCCAAAGACCTCAAAATCCTGACTATTAGATATTTCATAAACTTTATCTTCCGAATCATACGCAATTACAATAATGGCAACTCTATCTTTTTTCGAATATGGATGACCAGCGTAAGAACCTTTTCCATCTTCCGGGTAATGATAGAAATCCTCAGGTGGATTTTCTGCTTTTTCATAACCTGCAATGTCTCTATCTAAAGCACTGTATAAGTCCTTGGGTTCAATCATATCATCAGATTCGTTGATGTAAACCCATTCTGCTTTATCATTGCTTTCACTTATGATGGGCTGGTCAGAGTTAACTTCCTTTGGAGCATTAGATTCCTTGTTGCATCCATAGAATGCCGCTGTAATCAGTAATAATAGCGCCACAACATGTATATTACGCATATTGCCTCCTAAAGGTCCCAAAAGTCCGACAATACTATCCGGCGACTACCAGTTCCGGCGGAGTGTGTATTTCAACGTAACTTCCTCATCCGCCTCTGCCGGTACGAAGAAATGCAGCGTGGATGCATCCTTCTTTTCCCACTCGTGTGTGGTCTTCATCATTTCCCAGTCGCCCCCCGCGTGGTCAACCACGGTCACGACGATAGCATCGGTCTTGTGATTGCGCACTTCAACCTCGATATCATATTCCCATATCCGGTTGGTGATCTTACGTCGATCCATCACCCGTCGCTCGATTACCACATCGAATGCTTCGCCCATGAACAGGGTGATCTCTTCATCCTTCGGTGTATGATCGATGCTGTCCTCGCCGATGAATTGCAGCATTCCAGAAGAGTCGGCCTTGTAAACGCGCACGATGCCTTTCGGAAGCGGGATGCCGAGGTTGTTCTCCTCGGAATTCATGAATCGCATTTTGACCTTGGCCTTGTCTTCCGATGTATCCCCGCCGCCGTAATACCAGCCGGGATCGAATACGAAGACTTTCTCGGCCGGGACGCCGTTCCCGGTAAGCAGGCTTATCTGCTTGGTCTGGTTGTCCTTCAATGTCGCCGCGCGCGAGAGGGTGTAGAGGTGATACTCGAAAAATGATTCCTCCTCGAAACCGCCATAACCTGCCGCGCCGTTGGCCAATTGATAAGGCGACATCGGTGCCGACTCTTTGTATCTCATTTCCGGCTGCACTCGATGTATGTCACCGGCGACGAGTTTCAGTGTCGCATCCGGATACGTCGCACCGGATTTGTTCGTGATACTCACCCAGCCGCTTAGATCGAGCATATCGTCGTTCTGCCCGATGATGG
>CBDVBS010000095.1:0-10358 GCA_965372275.1 uncultured bacterium
CATGGCCGTGAGAGCGTTCGAAGGAGGAATCGAAATCGTAGCGGCAGATCACCACTGCGATTTCACCGTATACTGTAATCTCCCGCTCGGTGAGCCTGTCGCTTATCCTGGAATATTTGCTGAAGACATTTGCGGTCATGTCGATCCATTCGTCGATGGTGTAATGTGTCACGCGTCCGTCGAAGTCAACAACTACATCGCTGGTGTCGAGGAACAGTTGCGACACCCCCCTTAAATCACGGGCGGTGTAACGATTCTGGAATGCATCGATGAACCGGTCGACACTGAGGACATCCTCGTCGATCTCTTCGTTTGCCGCGACCGCTCCGTAATTTCCGGATTCGGCCTTGCTCGGTGATGTGTTGCATGCCCAGAGGAGGGCACTTGCGAAGAGAATCAGGATGATGCCGATCGATAGTTTGCAGGGATGTATTTTGCTGAGCATTTTTCCTCCGAAATTTCTCAACTTCTATGAGTCATTGTATCGTATTTTCATTCACGCATCAGCCGATGTATCTGTCGCTCCCTGACGGTCGCGGCTCGGTTAAGTGGACATGTGCTGTTGCAGTTCGGTTAACGAATCATATCAAACATGGTCTTTTCGGTGACCAAACCGTGCGCCGGTGGCGACATGATCGAAATATTCAGAAAAAAAAGGAGAATTACAGGTAAAATATATTTTCTCATTTTCGGGACCTCCCGGTTATTAGAGTAAACAACCCTGTCCACTTTTTCATCCGTCAATCCTTACGTTCGACTTCGCAATTTCTATCCGGGTGGCACCCTTCTGTCTTCAGAAGGGTGGTGGTATGTCACCTGGTGTAATGATGAAGACCACCCTTTACTCGAAGACTCGCACATGGGTGCCACAAAGTCGTCGATTATCTACTTCAGTTTTTCAATGAGGAACCCGGGTATATCAATAGAGTGTTCTTCTTCCAGGAAATACCCTTCAACATACATCGGGGCAAATGGTACCAAGAACTGCGCGCGCCATAGCATGAGCTGTTCCTGGGTTGAATTGGTGGTGACCTCAAGCCAATATTCATGGCCCTCGAAGTAGGTCGTATCGACAAGTTTCACCTTCGCCGTCCCGCCTAATTCGGTGATATGCTCCGACCAGAGTTCGGTGTGGAACGCGTCATAGAGCTTGAATGTCATATCCGGATAACCCGCCTTGACGGTCAGGAAATATCCCGGGCCGACAGGCTGATTTGGAGCGCTGCTTATGATGAAGCTGCCGAAGTCTACATTGTCATTCGGGGGACACAGCGCACCGTTCATGGTTGACATGTACACCCCTTTATTTATCGTCCCGCCGGGATTTACGAATGAATCGGCGGGTGATTCGTCGCACTGCATTATCTCGAATTCCTGGGTCATGAAGAAACGTCTGCGGTCAGTGACGGTATCATTCAGTTTCACGCGGAGGATATAATCCCCCGGCTCGGAGAGGATGCCATAGCCGAAGTCGAGAGTTGTCTTACCCTTTTCGTCGGGGAATATCGGCTGCCCCCATGCCGGTCCTGTTGGGCCGAGGCGCCCGATCCTGACTTCATAATCGAGCTGTGAACCGTAGATCTCGACGATACCCGTCAGGTATTCACCTGTCCCGGTTGATGTGCTGAGGCAGTATCGATCCTGTTGTGTCGGTTCAAGCTCGAACCAGTATGAGTGCCCGTAATACTGATGAAGATCGTACTGGAGCATATCATCGGCGGTCTGCCAGGAGCCATGGCCGGGAGTACGGTAAGCTCCGGCGCCATCCGGATGCACGGTAATTTCATACGACATCGGTTCAGTCGCGCCGAAGTAATCGACAACTTTTATATCAAGCGTTCCGGGATAAAGCGGTTTTCTATAGAAGGACTCACCCAATATTGAGGACTCTCCCTCGATCACAGACTGGTGCGTTCCCTTGGTGATTTCAGCGAAGATGGCTTTCTTGCCGTCCTGTGGGGAGATGATGAAATCACCGATGAAATAGCGGTCGTGTGTGTAGGTATAGTAATCCTCGCTGTCACGCGGATGGCAGAGGGTCGTCGAGTAGGGATAGTTATCCGACAGGCCGATCGCAACGGCGGGTGAATTATTCGAATCCGAGCCGCATCCGTCTAAATATCCCATTGTTGCACGGTTACGGAGCCTGTAAATTACGGGATCGTTGGTTGATTCTTCCAGCGCAACCCTGATGATATATGTGCCGGGGTTCAAACCCATCTGCGATAGGTCGACGTCGATGTAACGCCGGTCGGCATCGAGGTATGCCGTGGGCGGTATCTCCATGCTGCCGGAGTATATCTTGATGCTCACATCCGGTGCGTTTGGGTCCGCCTCCTCGCGCATCGTGTAGAGTTCGATGACGCCGTCTATCGGTTCGCCAACAGGATGTTCCCAGTAGTACCAGCGGTAGAAATCGGTCTGGGTGAGGGTGTTGTATCGGTCTTCGCCTATCGGGATTTCCTCGGCGTCGATATTCCAATTAAACACCGGTGCCTTCGCCGGACTTGCCTGGAAGACAGATGACATCAGGTATGGATGGTTGCCGGGATACGCGGAGTAGTACGAGATTCGTATGAAGAAATTTCCCTGCAACGGCCTGTGGAATCCCGCGTCATCAACAAGATCGTCAATTGAGAGTTGAAGGAAATGCATCCCGTAAACTTCGACATACTCAGGGGTGCCGTCGTAAACTTCCTGCACGCCATCGCCTTCATCGAAATATAAATTCACCCTGAGTCCCGGGTCGGTGGTGAGGATTCGCAGTGAGCCGACCCAGTCGACATAACCTTCACCCTGGAAGCGGTACCAGTCGTGTGTATCGGTTGCGCATACCGCGTTGACCCCAATGGATATATGTTCGAGGTCGGCAGCGTCGATGTGATAGTCGTTGTCATCATCCGAGCAGGCAACGAGATTCAAATCCTCGTGGACTGTAATGAATCCGCTCGCGGGGGCGGTAAGTAGAATGAATGACAGGAGCATGATCATTGCTGTGGGAATTGACTTTCTAAACATTTGCTGAATCCTCCCAACATTGTTTCATCCATCACGCCCTTACTGAAATTCTGATTCCCGGATCAATCATATTATATCATTCAGTTCCGGGGAAGGCACCAATCGTCGAGTGATGTGGTGCAGTGAAGGATGCAATTTGTATTATTGGTATAAATGCGTGAAACGGTCATGGGTTGGTAAGGCGGGGAGTAATGTGAATCACCTACAAACTTCGCGGACTCGTTTGTAGGCGGCACCCGGAGCGGGGAGTAATGTGAATCACCCGGATCAACATCATCGGGTAGCGTGTATCTATAGAGAGCGCCAGCGAACGATGATGCGCGCGCAAAGAAAGACACGCCCAAGGCCGAAGACGTCCGTGGGCGTGGCACCCGGAGTAAGAGCACCGCTATCAGCGAAGACGCTGAGTAGCGGTGGCACACGGATAAGACACGGCTGTCCTCGAAGATTCGGATAGCGGTGGAACCCGACCGTTCCAGGTTCCCTCCCGGATATCCGGCTCATGTGGTATATTTTATTGGATATCATTTTGCTGTTTTTATTGACTTCAGGACACTCATATGTTCAAAGGGGCACAAACAACCGGAGGGGCCATGATGCGAAGATATGCATTGACCATTCTGTTTGCCATGTTTATTTCCATGCTCGTGCTGACAGGGTGTGGCGAGGTGAAGGAGATAAACCTTTCGCTGAGGGTCCCCCTTCTGATTAAAATGCTGAAGGACGGCAGTTCTGATACGCGATTGCATGCGGCAATTGAACTCGGAACGTACGGATATCGATCAGTCGATGCCGTACCGGTGTTGATTGGCACAGTCCGGAACGATGAGGAAGCCAAGGTACGCACCGCAGCAGTCAGGGCATTGAGATTCATCGGCCCCGCCGCTGATGGATCTGTTGATACCATCATCACCGCCTTGAAAGACCCGGATGCCAAGGTGCGCGAGGAAGCCGTCCAGGCTGTTGAGGCTTTCGGTCCGTGGGCCCTTGATGCATTCCCGGATATCCTGATCGCCATTAATGACGAAGACCCGAAGGTCGCCAAGGCCGCAATGTGGGCGCTCAAGGAGATGGGGCCGCGTTCAGCCGAAGCCGTTCCACTGGTTTTAAGCAGGTTGACCGATGAGAATTCCTCGATAAGAATCACCGCCGTTGCTACCCTTGGCGAGATAGCATCCGCCGAGGTCGCAATCGAACCGCTGATTGAAGCGCTCGGTGATGAAGATGAGCTGGTTCGCGGCCTTGCGGCAGGGAGTCTTGGTAAATTCGGTGAGGATGCATACCCGGCTCTGCCCGGTTTGATTGAAACCATATACGTCAGTGAAAATAAGTATGTTGATTTTTCGATCAGGACAATTGGAAACATTGGACCTAAGGCTAAAGAAACGGCTGAGCCGGTTCTGTTGAAGGTGCTTGATGTCGCGGAAGAAACATCGCTGCCCTTTTATTACACCGTCGATGCCCTTATCAGTATCGGAACCGATAAAACCGCGCTGAAAAATACCGCCCTCGAATTTATAGCCGGGGACGATACTGAATCTATTAACAAGGGGCTGAATATACTCAAGAAGTTAGGCACGTTTGCCGCGGATACGGTGCCTGAACTGATCAGGTTGTTGGATCATGAAGACCCATGGATTGTGGGGGGAGCAGTCAGAGCCATAGCCGAAATCGGGCCACAGGCTGCCGATGCCATACCCGTGCTCATCCGTATCCTCGAAAATGGTCCCGTCGGTAATGTTGATATTAAAGCTCTTCGCAAGGTGACCGACTATAAGTTCTTGGTTGGTGAAAGGGATGAGGAGTCCAAAGCCCTGTTGACGCAAATGAACCTGCAGCTTGAATCGGCGGGTGCACTTCTTGAACTTGGATATGACCACTCCGATATTGTTCCCGTTCTTTCAGTTTATCTTTCTTTCGATCTCTACCGGTTCCGTGGCGGCAGTATAAGAGCCCTGCTGAAGCTTGGCCCGGATGCTGCGGCTTCAGTTCCCGCTCTTATAGATGTTCTCGACGCCGATTTCACTTATCATCGTAAATTGATATGCGAAACACTTGGCGCCATCGGCCCCGGCGCTTCAAAGGCATTGCCGAAGCTTCGCGATTTAGCCATGAATGATCCACACTTCAGTTCCTCGAGCCACACCTATGATGTTCAGGATGCCGCGAAAGAAGCTATTAAGATGATAGAGGCGTCATAAACCTTCCACAAAAAAACAATCCCACAAAGGCTGTTTGTTTGTCCTGCATGTTGTGAAATCGGCATTTTTAAGGCATCATAAATTAGGGGAATGAGGGTAACACTTAACAATCAACGTTCCCCCTTGATCGGAGGTAATTATGCGCTACGGATTTTTCGTATTCATAATAGTATTTGCCGCGGTTCTTATCGGATGCTCAGGGGCTGGAGATATCACTCAACCCGTGGAATTAAGGACATCCAGTGCAAGCACGTCCCACGTACTGTGGGGACTCTACCAGTTCCAGGGATTTCCCGACGAGCAGCGGTTGGAGATAATTCCGCTGAGGCAGGCGGCGCTTCATCTCAACGCCGTACCGTTGCTTGAGCCCAACCCGCCGACGCAGCTCTATGTCGGGTTGCAGGGGGCCATCCAGATAGATTCGCATTCGGTGAAATGCAAGATAAAGCTCACCCATCCATTCACGGGCATGAATAAATTCCCCGGGTTTGATGTGTGCGGAATTGTTATCGGGCACGGGAGCACATCGCCATATTATGATCCCGAATTGTTCTTAGCCGGGCCGAACGAAGTGCATCTCGCCAACGCCGACGGTCTGACCCGGTGGTGGAACCCCGCTGAGTTCCCCATCAACCAGGGTTCGATAATGGCATACAATGACGGTTTTTTGGGCTCACCGCATTCGCTCGCGAATTTCACAGCGACCCTCAACGGTTTCAAATATTTCGCCGATGGACTCGGCCCGTATGATGATGCGTCAACGGTGCCAGTCGCATCACGCGGCGTGTTCTCTCCGGGCGCGGTGAATGTGCGTTATTACGATATCGAATTCGGCAGCGGTCCGTTTGTATTCAACTACGCGGTCGATGCATGCTGGGCGAACCCGACGGCTAATCCGCCCACGATACCTGATGATTTCCCGCCGTTCGCCAACCGCGGCGAAGCGTGGAGCATCGCGATCGATGTCTCGGATAACACGCTGTGGAACGACGGTGCCGACAACGGCGGATCGTTGAATTTGAGCGTAACGGTCTATGACCATTACCTTCCCGAAGATAATAAGGTTCGCATCGAGTCACCGGGTAATCTCCTGACCGGGATGCAGACGACGCCGGTGGATATTCAGGAGGGGTACGCGGTTTATGATTTCTCGTTCACCGACGCGACCCCCACCGAGGACTCGATAGACATGTTCATAACTGTTGAGAATACTGAACTCAATTACGGCGGGCTGCTTCCCGGGGAATACGTCAGCGTGTATTACCTGGAAACCGTTGAGGTCGGCACATACGGCCCCGGTGTCGACGATGACCTGGTTGTTGATGTCACACGTAACACTTACGCCCCAATGGAGCCGGGATACCCGCAGACATGGATCGCGAGTGTCGATCTCGACTGGAGCGACCTGCCCGACGCGGCGCAGTACGCGATCTACCGCGCGTCGACATGGGCCGACCCGTACGATTGGATATGCATCGGCACGACCGATTCATCCACGACCGAGTTCTCGAACACCACGGATGATACATTCCCGATCGACTGGGACGCGGATTATATTTATGAAGTGCGCCCGCGCTCGATCCCGGATAACTCGTCGTCCGAGGGCGGTCCCACCGAAAAAGCAATCGTTATCATGGAGACCAACAACGACGACCAGGGGGACGACCCGTTGAATCCCAAGTGGGAATATCTCTCCGGGTCGGGCGGATCGTTCTTGTTTTCATACACCAGTGGAATGTCAGCGGATGAGGGCAGCAAGATGAATTCGAAGTTGATGTTCGATGTTCTCAGGCCGAGCAGTTGGGAGATATTCTACCTGCCTATCCCGATGCCTGATTTGAAGGGGCAGACAATGTACTACGCCGATTTCGCATTCTCCGCCTTAGGATCCGGCGGACTTCCGTTCCAGGCCGGTTTTTGCCCGGGAACCATGGTATCTCTGCCGACCGACGGCGCGGAAAATGCGCCTGAATTCATCAACTCGCCGTTCACGCACTTCGAGGAGGGACAGCCCTATAATAACAACTCCTGTGACGGGATCGCGGCACATTTCGGCGGCGGCACCAACTGGGGATTCTCAGGCGGCAACCCGCTTTACGGGGCGGCGCGTTTCAGGATGCAGAAATTATTGCAGTCAGAGACGGATTACTTCGGTATCGGCATTGCCAGTGACAATTGTACGCTGAATTACGCCGTCGATATTGCATTCGACTCGATTGTGTTGTTTGTGTATTGATTCTTACCGGGAACTCGACTTTCGTCATTCTCTTTCCGTGTGGCACCCTTCTGTCTTCAGAAGGGTGGTTTTTTTAATAAACGAAATATCACCACCCCTTTGCTCGAAGACTCGCAAAAGGGTGCCACAAGAGCTGTAAGGAACCCAGGGTGGCGCCTACAAACGAGTCCTCGAGCCGGGTGGCGCCTACAAACGAGTCTTCGAAGTTTGTAGGTGATTCAAGTTAAATTGTGTTCCCTGTAGAGTGCTCAGGTTATCAGGATTAGAAACATCAGGGCAATTCGCTCATGGTGTTCTCTATCAAACGAATTGTATCCTTCGCGGCCTTGCGGATTTCCTTATCCCTCTTTTTGTCCCTGCTCACATAACCCAGCTGCGAGAAAATACTGGACGCATCCGTTTCTATAAACCTCAAGGCTTCCGAAATAATTAAACGGGCATTGTTGGATTCATCTGAAATCAGCTCCGCGAAATGCAGGATAACCTCGTCAGGTTGAAGTGCGTTTATCAAACCAGTGAAGTAAACCATGATGGAATCCTTATCCTCATTCTCAGTAGCTTCTCGAAGTTTTTCAATGAGAAATGGGAAAGCGTCAATTCCAAAATTCGTGTAATATACCGCCGCCTTATTGCGCACGTCCTTGTCATGATAATCGATAAGCACTTCAAGGTTCTGTTGCAAAATTTCCGGTGCCCAAAGTCTCATAAGGGCGGTGACGGCACTTTCCCTGACGTCTCTGTTTTCATCATCCAGTAATCTTGTCAGGGGATCTACTGCATCCTTTGCTGATGGGCCGAGAATGCCAAGAGATAAAGCAGCTTCCTTACGCACTGTGGGTTCAGGATCATCAAGTGCCATGATCAGAACCGGCACGATACGTCCAGCTTCCTCCTCGCCAAATTGGTACATCACGCGAGCCGCAAGACGTCGAGTCTCTGCATCATTTTCATCTAATAACCGGATGATCAACCCTAATGCATCAACCTGCTCCGGGTTGTTCTCGACCAGGGAATATACCGCTGCCTCTTTCACGCTAAAATCGGGATCATCGAGTGCTGCTACAAGCAATTGAATATCATCATCCCCAATGGGAGTTCTTCTCAAAGCGGTACTTGCATAATACTCCAGATTTGTATCATACATACGTGAATAAAACGGCAGGACTTCCTCCGTAAAGACACCATCTTTGTAGATCAGTAAAGCGTCGTCATCATACTCAACCCGATCAGGGTCCAGCTCTTCAAGATACTCAAGCGTGTATGAGTCAGGCTTCATTTCCCTGAGCAATTCAAGGAAATCCGTACCGGGTTCATATGCCTTTCTCAGATCATTAAAACCCGGGATCAGAGTTGTTTCCCTGATAATCTGCAGGAGCATTTGAACCAATCCTGGAACAGGAAGATCATATTGTGCCAAGGCCAAGATCGCCTGAGGGCGCCTTCTCCCTTTCTGCATTGCATCTATCAATACCGGGATAGGTTCCCTGATGTCCGGGGCTATGTATGCCAATGTGATCCCTCCCGCAATCCTGACATAACGATCTTCATCATTGCGAAGCAGTTTAAGAAGTTCATTAATGACCTTGTCTCCCCCACCATCACCAAGTTCGGAGTCAAGTTGCTCCAAACTAAACGCACCTAACAGGATTGCGGCATTCTCCCTGACCCGATTATTGTCATCGTCGAGGTTATTAATTAAGATGGGAATAAAGTCCGTATTTTCGCGATAGACAAACGTACAGCAATTTCCCAGTATGAATGCTTTGAAAGCAGGATCGTCTGTCTCCATCAGCTCGGTAATAATTGCCTTGTATTCTTCCAGACCGCGAGTTACCAGCGGGAGAACTCTTACGGCTTTAAAGCGTACACGCATGTCATCATCGTACTTGGCAACGCCCAGAACCGCATCGATAACCATTTTCCGATTCAGCCAATCATGCATTCCAATATCATCAAGCGCATCCATCCGAACGGAAGGATTCGGGTCGCGCAGTTGATTCAATATTTCGCGACCACGGCTGTCACATCCGGACATGGTGAATGCCACAGTAAGGATGAGGATAACTATGGATGAAATGTGTCTAACCATTTATCTCTCCTATTGCAATCAGGATATCCTCGCGAAGGGTGCTGTCGTCCGTTTCGTATTTATCCATCTCGTACAGCCTCGGCAATGCGTCCGATGCGTCGGGGCCGATCTCACCGAGATATTCGATCGCCTTCAATTTGGCGAAGACGGAAAACGCCCAGAGTTCTTCGGTGAGAGCGATAACCGCTTCCCATGAATCGCCGGTGATTCTGTAAATTGCCATCGCCGCTTCGACCCGGAGTTCTTTGTCCCATCCCTTTATGGCTTTCCTGAGAGCGGGAAGCGCATCCGATGCATCCGGCCCGATCTCACCGAGTGCCTTTGCAGCAGCCTGGCATACATTTTCATTCTCATCAGTTAACGCATCCTGTAATTTAGAGATCACTTCAACGGAAGCAACGCCGATACGCCCGAGCGCCCGTGCCGTGAAAACACGGGTGAGTATTGAATCCGATTCAAGTAACGGGAGTAATGAGGGAACCGCATCGGACGCCCCCGGGCCGATCTTGCCCAGTATCCTGGCAATGTCGCCACTCATGGCTGGTGCTATATCGAACAACTGGATAAGCCTCGGGACGCTAGTTGCGGGGGCTGTTAGATCGCGGTGCTCGCTGAACATTCTGATCGCGGCGGATACCGGCCATGGACCTTCCTCATAAAGCATATCAGTCAGTATTGACACCGCTTCATCGGGAACTTCAGTGAAATCATACAATGCAAGCGCCGCATTATAACGTTGCGTATCCGACCCGTTGGCAAGAATATCGAACAGCACATCGATGCCTTCATTCCCGAGTTCTATCAATATCTCCCC
>CBDVBS010000096.1:0-10309 GCA_965372275.1 uncultured bacterium
ACGTCCCGCGATGCCAACTCCTGCGTATCGGGTTCGTAGTCTGCCATAACCCGGTGGTCGTCCTTATCAAGGAGGTAACCCCCGTCTCCGCGACAACCTTCGGTAATTAATATCCACACCGGAACGAGGGCTGTTGGGTGGAACTGTACTGCCTCTAAGTTACCCAATGGGACCTTGCCAGTGTCCTGGGCTAAAACCAATCCCGTTCCCTCACTCTGGACGGAGTTAGTGCTTTTGCCGTAGATACGTCCGAAGCCGCCGGTAGCGATGACCGTAGTTTTGGCTATATATGGCCTGAGGGAACCGTCGCGCAAGTCTCGTACAACCGCACCAATGCAGTTCTCACCATCGTGGATGAGGGACAAGGCTTCGACACGATCATGCACCTTCACGCCGAACTTCGCGGCAATGTTGTCCATTGTGTAAAGCAATGTATGCCCGGTGCCGTCAGAGGTATAAGCGCATCGCCAGAATGACACGCCGCCGAAGTCGCGCTGAGTAATGAGTCCTTCTTTTTCTTTCTTATCTTCAGCGTCGTGAACCTGTCCTCGTTTATGGAATTTGAATTTGCCGGGTACCACGCGGTTCCACGGGATTCCCCAATGATCCATCTGGCGGACGACCCAGGGCATCGCGTCAACGAACATGCGTATCCGGTCCTGGTCCGCTCCCCAGTCGGAACCCTTGACGGTATCCATGAAATGAACGTCCGTGTTATCTCCTTCCGCCATCATGGTGTTACCCAAGGCTGCCTGCATGCCACCTTGTGCCCCGCAGGAATGAGAGCGGCGTGTCGGTACCAGCGAGATTATTATGACATCGTGGCCGTGCATCGCGGCTTCAACCGCTGCACGTTCGCCTGCAAGCCCGCCACCGATTACCAGTACGTCAGTGTGTACTTTTTCCATCTTACGCACCCCCCTCTGTCGGGATACCAAGGAATACCGACATATTTATTATTGCTATGATTATGTAGAACAGGAAAAGAAACCACGCGACGGGTACCGCGACCTGCCGTGAAATCCAGTTCCACTTGACCGATATCCTGTAGAAACCGGCCCCGATGTGAACCGAAAGCAGAAGAAGGAATGGGACATAGAACCATAAATATCCCTTCTGCGCTCCTTCGGCACTCTTGACCGCTTCAATCGGAAGGTCGGTGAATATATGCCACAGGTGTGCGAAGGCAAACGCGAATATGAGGAATCCCGACGCCGCCTGGAGAAACCACAGCAGCGTGTCGAAGTGCTTCATCAACGCCCCGCGCTTCACAACTTCCCATTGATCCTGGATTCGCAATGGTACGCGGCTAATTACAAGGACGGCGTGGGTCAATATCAACGCCGCGACTCCCAATAATGCAAGGTGGGCTAAGGAAATCCCCCAGATGAGTGGTGTTTCAAACCATTCCGCAAGCTTGTTGAATACTTCGCCCTGTTTCCCGAAGACCACGGTGAATACGAAGAAAAGGTGGAAGAAGATGAAGAAAAGCAGCAGTATCCCGCTTATCATCTCTCCTACGTCGATATAGGCAGCCGTACGTGGTATGCCTCGCGCTTTTGGTTCTGTGTTAGTGACCATAGATAGCTCTCCCAACCGGTTGATTGGATTCAGGTTCATTAAATTAATTAAGGAAAGCATGTTAACTCAAGGATGCGCGAAGTCAAGCGGCAAGTGAAAAATGTAACTATTGCTTATTAACTGTAACTGACACTTGAAGCGAGAAACGACGCTTGTGAAATGCATCTGCGGGGTTAGGACAACGGGCTCGGGAAAAGGCGGCGACAATAACACCATTTGTTAAAAGGGTTGATTCTGTGTCTATGCAACTAAGCAGCACCTGGTAGCCCAAGGTTGAAGCCATCCTTAACCATGAAATAATTTGGCTTCTACCCCGGGTAGGCCGCAATTTATCAGATGGAGTAAGGATGCGGCTAACCCGGGGCTACCAGGTCGTTGTTTTGGTCAGGAGAAATCCAAGCAGTGTTAACGTTTCAACAGGCGAGGTGGATGTTTTAAAGCCGCCATTAAAGTGCGGCTATACCTGATATAATTTCGACCGATGGAAAACGGTGCTGCGGAAATCGAACAGATCCTGAACATCGCCCCGATCGACCTTATGGTTGCGGCGGGATTAGTTGTCGTTGTGATCGGACTGAGCCTCTGGCAGGACCTCGGGATACATCGTTCGATAATCATCGCCGCGATCCGGACGACTATTCAGCTTATTGCGATCGGTTATGTGCTCGGCTGGATATTCAAGCTGGATAAATGGCCGCTGGTGGTTGCGTATGTGCTCGCGATGGTGATCGTAGCGGCGCATACGGTTTATACCCAGCAGAGGAGGAGTGTGCGTCGCGGCACGTTTCCATCCATAGCGATATCGCTTTTCCTTGGCGGGTTGATCACGCTGGTCGTGGTGCAATACCTGGTCGTCGGGATCCGCCCGTGGTATGACCCGCAATATCTGATACCTATCGCCGGGATGATATTCGGCAATGCACTTACCGCGATGGCGTTGTGCCTGAGTACATTCTCCGGTGCGATGAAGGATAACGCCGATGAAATTGAGCAGCGACTCGCCTTGGGTGCCACGAGAAAGCAGGCCGCGTCGAGGCATATCAAGGACGCCCTTCGCGCGGCGCTTATGCCGATTATCAGCTCGATGATGGTCGTGGGACTCGTGCAGCTTCCCGGGATGATGACCGGACAGATACTGAGCGGGATCGACCCGGTTATCGCGGTGAGATATCAGATCGTCATCATGTTCATGATCCTCGCCGGGAACGGACTGACCACGGTAATGATGATGCAGTTTTCCCTCAACCGCTTCTTCACCCCGGCACATCAGTTAAGGAGAGAGGTTTTGTGAAGGAGCCTGTCTTAAAACCTCGAAATGTTTTGGGTGCCGCACACTTCACCCTAACGATGCAAAGATTATTCGTTCTTGATGGCACAGTCTGCCCGAGGCCTTGAGAGGGCTGACCGTGGATTATGCAGGGATTACGCACTAAGACCAATTCTCCTTGAGAATGATTAATTGAATCGGGTGCTGCACACTTCAGTGTGCGTGTATCCCTGATTATAAGCCGATTATCGCACACTGAAGTGTGCGGCACCCAGTTTATGAAAAAATATTTACCCAGTAGAATTGGTCTAAGACCACGGTCAGACTCGAAGACTCGTCAGACCGTGCCATCAGGACAGAAGTATCTCAAGTGAAGAAGGCGAACCGACGGTTCGCCCCTACGCAAGATAAGAATTTTGTGGACAAAATAAAACCCACGACTTTATCGCGGGTTTTGGGTTCCAATATTGTCTTGCAGCTTTGCTATGTCGGAGAAGCGTGATTCCGACATTTATTAATATCACAGGAAATTCAATCTTAGTGCCTTAATAAAGCGTTCTTTATAATATCCCGAATCCATATGCCCGATCACTACCTTGCCCTTGGCGCTGGATGCGTGCACGAATTTGCCGTTACCCGCGTATATACCGACGTGGCTGATGCCCGGCCTCGTGGTGTGGAAAAAGACCATGTCGCCTTCCTGGAGGGCGTCATATTCGATCTGGATGCCATAATCGGTCTGCGACAGGGTTTTCGCTGAACGCGGCAGGCTGATGCCATGGTCGCGTTTGATGATTGCCCAGATCAGGCCGGAGCAATCGACGGAACGTGACAGGTTTTCGCCGCCATAATCATAGGGCAGGTCGAGATATTCAAGGCATGTATCGAGGAACGCCTTGCCGCCGGTGCTGATATATTCTTCCTTGTATTCGTGGAGAGTTGATACATCGTGCTTGCCCGGCAGCTTGATGATCTGTCCGGTGATGATATAGTCGGCGTCGGTAAGGTTGCTCGCCTCGCAGATATCATCGACGGAAACCTCGAAACAGTCGGCTATGTATGAAACAACATCACCCGGTTCGATACGGTAGTAAGTATAGGTGCCGTCGTAGTAACCGCTGATTGAGAAATCATCCTGCCGCGAAGTGAAATCGAATACGGATACCGAGTCGTCCCTCATCGACTCACCCAAGGGCGAATTGGCCGGCGGGGGGGTCATCGGTGGAAGCGGCTCGCCGTCATATTCCTCGACATCGGGTGTCACGACCATCGGGGCGCGTTTCTGCGCGGGCTGATTGACTGCGGACGAATCGGGACGCGCCGGCACTTTCAGCCTCTGCCCCGGATGCAGATATTCATCAATGCTTATACCGTTGATTTCGCATAGTTTTGCAACAGTGCAATCGTGCTTGTCGGCGATGATGCTGAGGCAGTCGTTGGGACGTATGGTGTATGTCTCCAGCTTGAGTTCCCTCTCCGGGGGAGCCCCGGAGGATGGGGGCATCTTCAGGCGCTGGCCGACGGTGATGATGCTGTCCTCGGTCAGGCCGTTGTATGCTAACAACGCGCCGACGGATACGCCGTGCAGCCTCGCGATGAGCCATGCCGAATCACCGGGCCTGACGATGTAATATTCATCCTCGGTTTCTTCAGCGATGGGGCATTTACCCTGGGGCGGAATTGTGAGTACCTGGTCGATGTATATCGTGTTGTTGGCGTTGAGGCCGTTGAATCGCGCGATGTCCTCAGAGCTGACGCCATACTGATCGGCGATCACGCTAAGACATTCGGCTGCTTTAACCCTGTGTTCGATAACCTGCGTGTAGTCGAAATCGTATTCGCTCGGGATGGTCAGGTCCTTCCCGATGGACAGGACGTCATTCTCGGTCAATCCGTTTATTTCGAGTAGCTCGGCAAGGGAGACATCGAATTTAACGGCGATATCCCAGTAGGTATCACCCGAGACGGCATCATAGTCGAAGTCCGCGACAGCCGGCAGGGGCATAAAAAAATGTACGGAAACTGAGGCGATGGCAATGAGCCACGCGATCGCGCCCGTGCGTAATTTAGAAATATGTCGCATACGTTTCAAACCTTTCGCTATACCACCGATACGGGAGGCATAACTATCCCTGCCCATCACACATATTCGAGCCCAAATTTTAGCAATAATAAAACCAAAAATCAAAGTCTCAAGGCTCTCTTCATGCTAATTCCCCACTTGACGGCAGTAAATTCCGTCTATCATAGTATCCATTAAACAGTAAGAAATTTAAGCCGATCTATCCAAATTTGTGGTTTCTTATCCAGGATATGACGTAATCGCATTAGAAAATTGATTTCTGGTTACCTAACTGGTAAAATTATATTTACCTTCACAAATACAGGAGTGTTTGATGGCTGAGCTAACTGTCCCAGATCGCTATTTAATGGGAATAGCAAAGATTATCAATATTGATGATAATGCCTTCAATGCATTACTTAGCGTGCTATCGAAAACGGAACCAACGATTGACTTTGACAAATATAAATCTGAAATAGTCAATCAACTTGGGGAGCCTGAGCAAGGAGATTTAATAGATGCGATGCTCTCTCTCTACGGCGCTTGTACGGGATTAGATATTTCACGCAATGACTTTGTTGAAGATCTATATAAAGCAATTCAAGAGAGTCGAAGGGAGGAACTTCAGTTTTCACCCGAAATAGGGGATCGATTTAAAGACAGACTCCTTAAACTTTTGGGTAATGATCAATTTGCAGAATTAATGAAGGCTGCAGAGATACAGTCTGAACAAAATCACATCTTTCTTGAATCTCGCATTCTAAGTGACATCAGGCCAATTTTTGGACCTGATGTTGAGGCAACTCCAATAGGTGGAATAGTAACTCACAACTTAAATATCTGCTATTCTAAAGGTAGAATGAGAAAGGAGTTTTTCGTCGCAATGGATAATAATGATATCGAACAGCTACTCGCAGTTCTCAACAGAGCAAAGAAGAAAGCTGATTCGCTTAAAAAAATGATAGATGAAAGCTCCATTCGCTATATTGAAGTTAAATAGGCGGTGCCGTAATGCAAGAATTAGAACCTAAGGAATGCCTTGACTTTGATGACATCGAGAGGCATCTTCAACAAGATTCGTGGGTAAAGTCAGATAAGGCACCTTTAAGAAAAGATGCTGAGTTATATTCGAAAAAAGACGTCAATGCAGCGGAAGTAGAAGATTTGCTTGAAGCCGCATTTAAGGCTTTAAGGCAACTCCTATCGAAATATGTCCTCGTTGATGACTCAAAGCCGACACCTGGTATTTTCTCTCGAGTGCACAATAAGCCTAAACAAAAGCCAGACGCGGCGCGGTATTGGTTATCATCTCACCATAAGAGAACCATTCTGAAACACCGCTTATCGTGTAACAAACCACAACAGCTATTTCCGTTTGAGACTTCTAAACACTCTTCAGCTAAACCTGAGATAGAAAACGAATTCTGTAAATTAGTCGAAGTCTGGCGTAAGGATGTCGCTTTTACTTCATCTATAGAGAAAATGGCCATGCATCCAAATTATCAAAGAATAATTGGTATGGGGCCTGCTGTTGTTCCTTTAATATTGAGAGATCTAGAGAAAGAATCAGACCACTGGTTTTGGGCGCTTCATTCTATTACGGGTGCTGATCCGGTTGATCCTAAAGATGCTGGTGATATTGATAAGATGGCTCACGCTTGGATAGAATGGGGAAGAAGGGAAGGATTAATTTAAATGTCATCTAAGCTCGAGGAAGCATTTCCCAACCTGCGAGAAGAAGAATATAGACCAACAAGTCCTATAAGCAAACTTTATAATTGCATCGCTTGGGCAGCTGGAAGAGTTGATCGTTGGTGGGAGCCCGTCCCTTTTACAAATTACTATTGGCCTCCCACTGCGCCTTTAATCAAGAACCTCGAGAGTTATACAAAAGCATTCCAATCCTTAGGATATGAGCAATGTGATGATGCATCGCTCGAACTAGGTTTCGAAAAGGTAGCAATATACTGTAAAGGAAAAAGGGGAGATGAGCCTGAACACATGGCAAGACAATTGCCATCTGGCTGGTGGACAAGTAAATTGGGAAGAGATGTCGACATTGAGCATCAAACTCTTGAAGGCGTTGAAGGTAATGTGTACGGGCATGTTGAACAGGTACTTAAACGACCTATAGAAACAGCCTCTTCTCCTAACCTCAGATGATATTCCCTTTTACCCATTAACCCTATGCTATAATTCAGCGAGCCGGGATGTTTCCCGGTATGGTTTTGTGTTTGGAGGCGGCTTATGGCCGGAACTGATGAAATCAGGGTGCGGTTCGCGCCGAGCCCGACCGGATATCTCCACATCGGCAGCGCGCGTACGGCGCTGTTCAACTACCTGTTCGCCAAGCATCACGGCGGGAAATTCATCGTGCGCATAGAAGACACCGACCAGATGCGAAGCACCGTGGATTCCCTAAGGAATATCATCGAAGGCCTGCTCTGGTTGAATTTGAAATGGGATGAAGGCCCGGAGTTCAACCTGCCGTCGAAGGGAAAGGAAATCAAGTCGATGGGATCCTATGGGCCTTACTTCCAGGCGAAACGGGCCGAACGTCACAGGGAATACTGCAACAAGCTTGTCGAAGCCGGTCATGCATATTACTGCTTATGCCCGCCGACCGAGGAGATCGGAGCATCCAAGTGCAAATGCAGGCTCAGCCAGGAGGAGATCCCGGATATCTCAAAGGCATCGATCAAGTTTGAAATACCCGAAGGAACTACCGAGGTTGATGACCTGATAATCGGCGATGTGAAGTTCGAGAATGAAGCGATCGGTGATTTTCTCATCATGCGGCCCAACGGATTCGCAACCTATAATCTCGCGGTTGTTTGCGATGATATCGACATGCGTATCAGCCATGTTATACGCGGGGCGGATCACCTTTCGAATACGCCGAAGCAGATAATGATATACAAGGCCCTGGGTGAAACGCCACCGAAGTTCGGGCATATCCCGCTCATTCATGGCGATGACGGCATACGGCTTTCCAAGCGTCACGGCGCGGTAAGCGTACGGTGGTATCGCGATGAAGGTTTCCTGCCGGATGCGTTCATCAACTACCTCGCGCGCCTCGGATGGTCCGGCGATACCGACGAGGAATTTTTTACCCTCGAGGAATTGGAGAAGAAGTTCGACCTGCCCGCCGTGGCCAAGAGCCCCGCGCAGTTCGATTTCGACAAGCTGATATGGTTCAACGGCAAGTATCTCAGGCAGTTGGATGACGGCGAGTTACTGAAGGAGGCACTGCCTTTTCTCGAAGCCGCCGGTTTTGTGAAAGCGAGGGGGATTACCCCCGGTCGAAGGGAATGGCTTAAAACTTTGATGGGACTTTACCGGGACCGGGTGAACTACCTTGGTGAAATCCCCGGGAGCGTGGAATATTTTTTCAAGGACCCGAAGGAATACCTGCTGACCGATCTTGAAAAAGTGAAAGCCGACTCCGAGGCGATGGAGCTGCTTCACGGCCTGCTGGGGATACTTCAAAAGACCAACAACTACAGCGAGAAGAATCTTGAAGAAATGGTCAGGACATACTGCGAAGAAAAAAGCGTGAAGCTCGGGCGCGTTGTGCACCCGTTGAGGTTAGCGGTCACCGGCAGAAGGGCAAGCCCCGGCATGTTCGAGACACTCCGCGCGCTCGGTAAGAAACGCGTTGTCAGACGCTTGGGAAGGTTCGTGCGCAGGGTCACTCCCACCGGCGAATGAAGGTTATCCCGGTAAACGCGGATGGCTAAGATATGATAAAATACTATTTTCAATTAATTGCCCTTCAGTAAGAACCTCTCGTAACCCCTTATAATATGGGACACACAGGATGCCGAAAACCGGCTGTACCTTGCAGCCCCTTCCAGATGCCCGTCACGCGATATGTGATAATAATATATATTATACTATATTCCCTCGTCTCCTGTGAGCCCTGAAAAATTGGGGGTTACAGAGGTATTCCCCTTGCGGTATTAATATTTGTATTATATAATTATCTTCATTCGGGGTGATTAACCTGTAGTATAGTCGTGTAACCCGCTGTATATCGCCTTGAGAGAAGTAGTCATTGTTTGCTATAATTTGCTAAACCGTCGATTTATTTGTTGACAGCGTTTAAAGAACCGTAAGGAGGAATTAATGAACAAGCAGCAGCTGATTGAAGCAATGGCCAAAGAGGCCAAGCTCAGCAAGGCCGACGCCAAGAGGGCTCTGGAAGCCTTCACCGGCACCGTACACAAGTGCCTGAAGAAGGGCGACCCGGTACGGTTGATCGGTTTCGGGACCTTCCTTGTCAAGAAGCGCAAAGCGCGCAAGGGAATCAACCCTCAGACCAGGGAGATCATCAAGATCAAAGCCCGGAAGGTTCCGGCCTTTGTCGCTGGTGCCGAGCTTAAGAGATCCGTCTAAGCTCGCACGTCTGAATTGAAGGTCCATAACGGGTCTCTCGATGAGAGGCCCGTTTATTATTTTCAGAAGGTTGATGTTCGATCATGGTGTCCCAACCCGCCAGGCCCGGCATGATATAACACGAATTGGCAATATATTATACTATATCCCCGCTACACTCGAAACCTTAGAAATAATGGGGGTTTTAGGCACTCTACCCCTTGCATGCCCCTCTAAATGTAATATAATCTATTTTATCACGGGGGAATACATGAAAGCCCCGTGGTATCAACAATACAGGAGGCTGCTATGAACAAGGCACAGCTGGTCGAGGCAATTGCCAATGAATCGGGCCTGACGAAGGTGGAGAGCAAGAGAGCTTTAGAGTGCATGCTCGGCATCATTCACAAGCGGCTCAAAAAGAAAGAGGAAGTGCGCCTGGTGGGCTTCGGCACATTCAGCGTCAAGGACCGCAAGGCTCGCAAGGGTATCAACCCGCGAACCGGAGAGCCCATCAAGATCAAGGCTCGCAGGGTACCTCACTTCTCGCCTGGCGCAGAGCTCAAGAAAGGTCTGTAGAGGCCATCAGGATTCGACACACTACTACTGTTGTATGCAATATCCCGGGGATATTCCCCGGGATTGCTCTTTTGTAGAGCAGTAGAACCGCAACATCCATTGCTAACGTGTGGGGCGGACTTAGACCAATTTTAGAAACAAACAATTGAATGAGCGGGTAGTGTAGGTCTCCGACCTACACCCGCAGGTCGGAGACCTGCGGTACCCGGCCTGCCAATAAAGGCTTGATTTCTAAAATTAGTCTTACAGGGTGTGCAATCACTTTACCTGATTGTGTGGGGCGGACTTTCCAGTCTGCCATTTGCATACATAATACCGTTTCCATTTACTAAGTCTTTTTCCATCAGGAGGGTACCGCATACTTCCTCCCTGGGAGCGCGGCCATCCTGGGGCCGTTGAACAAGTAAGGATGTGCCGAAAAAATGGGACAGGCCTCAGTAGTG
>CBDVBS010000097.1:0-10209 GCA_965372275.1 uncultured bacterium
ACGTGAGCGAAACCCTCATTAAGAAGTCGCACATACTCGTTCCCGAACTCCTCGCGAAAGGTATGAATGTGAAGATCGGCGATGATATCGTCCTCGTAGCCACGAACCAGGATGGATCGGTCAATGGACTTACGTTTACCGTCCAAGGCATCCTCGACAGCATCTCGGGGCCGGGTGGCCGGGATGGTTATATCCATATTGACGATGCACGGAAACTGTTAAGGATTGAAAGCGCTGAAGTTATGGAAATTGCCGTTCTTCTGAACAGCCCTGACGAATTGGAAAAGGCTTTCACACAGATCAGCGCTGCACTCGAAGAGACAAAAAACGAGAAGGGTAACCCGGTGTTCGAAGTACACACATGGGAAAAGCTCTCGCCCTTCTACAACATTGCCCAGATGATCGACCTGATGACGCTGTTCATCAAGATAATGCTCGTAGCAATCGTTTTAGTCAGCATCATGAATGTCATGCTCATGGCGGTTTATGAGCGTATCAAGGAAATCGGCACCATCGCTGCGATCGGCACCCAGCCGTCAAGAATCCTCGCGCTTTTCATAACGGAAGGATTCCTTTTGGGGATATTGGGCACCGTTATCGGCACTGTAATAAGCCTGGTTACCATATATATACTCAATATAGTGAAGGTGCCGTTCGCGTTCGGAAGGCAGCAGAATCTGCTTCTCGAACCAACGATCACGGCGGGGGATGTCATTATCGTAGCTATAGTGGTAGTGCTCGTCGCGGTCGTGGCCACGCTTCAGCCGGCATGGAAAGCATCGCGGATGGATCCGATGAACGCGCTGAGGCATGTGTGATGCATTATCTGTGACTTTACTGCCGGAAAAAGGATTAATATAAGCAGTAAATCGATGCTTTCAAGGGGGTGGGTGTTTCGGGAATTTATTCCCGAAACCTACATGATGCTCAAAATGTTTCGGGAATAAATTCCCGAAACACCGTTAAGATACACATGAACGAGGAGTAAGCAGATGAATTGTAAACCAATTGCCATCACCATAATCTTGTTATTTATCCTTTGCCTTACGCCGGGTGGTTTTGCGGCGGAAGGGGATATGACCGGCGATGAGATCCTCCTTGAAGTTGACCGCAACCTCCGTCCCGAATCATACGAGATGTACAAGAAATTGATAAACATCGAACCCGATGAAACTAAGAAGGAATTCGTCCTCTACACGGTGAAGAAGGGCCAGGACAAGATGATCGCCCTGTTTCTCGATCCCCCGAGTGAGAAGGGACGCAGTACCCTCAGGCTGGAAGACAATATGTGGCTCTACATTCCCGACGTCGGGAAGCCGATCCGAATAACCAGCCTGCAGTCGGTTGTGGGCGGTATATTCAACAACTCCGACATTATGCAGCTCGATTTCCATGTGGAATACAGCGCTGAAGTTGTTGATGATGAAACCACTGATGAAACCTATGTCCTGAAACTCAAGGCAAAAAACGATGCCGTGGCGTATGACACCATGAAGATGTGGGTTAACAAGGAAACCCTCTACCCTGAGACAATTGAAGCATTCGCGGCGAGCGGTATGCTCATAAAGACCCTTCACTACAAGGAAGTAAAAGATTACGGAAACGACATCGTGCGGCCTTCGGTCATTGAAACCGATAGCCCGCTCTATAAAGGATACAAATCGATAATTATCTTTGCGGAAATTACCCCTAAGGAATTCGACGACGAGGTCTTCACTCTCGATTACATGTCCCGCGTGGAAGAACTTCGATGATAAAAGTTCCGCTGCTTACCACGGTCATCCTGACACTGATCCTCTGTTTCATGGCATCACCGGCCATGGCGGAGGATTACTCGTTTGATTTCGATGTGTCCGCATACAAGAAAAAACCGTTCGAATACAATGGTCATTTTGAGCTGACCGCGGAACATCTGAACCTGAACAGGGAATCGGTCATGTTCAAACTCTATAATCTGGATGCGACACAGCGTAGTGTTATCAACAGGATGGGGGCTGCCCTCGAACTGGAAACCCTTAACCGCTGGGATTCCACCACATTTAAGACGATCACGAGGAGTGATATTTCCTGGGATCCGAACGGGGTTGAAGCGGACTTTTATCTATACCAGGCTTACATCACAAATCAACCAAGTACTCGATTCAACTTCGATATCGGCAAGAAGACACTCAAATGGGGTAAGGGCTATGCCTTCACGACCGTCGGGTTCGCGGAACGAGGGAAAGACCCGAATGATCCCGATCTGAGCCGCGAGGGTTACTACCTGCTTACGGCCAATTACACGCGCAGCTACGAAGGGGAACCCAAGACGGTGAGCTTCACGCCGGTAATTCTGCCGGTTTACGATGATATCAATGATGATTTCGGTGAAACCGACCACATCAACATTGCCGCCAAGCTTTATATGCTCTATGAAGATACCGATATTGACTTCCTTTTCATGTCAGAAGGAAGCGGGAGCACGCGCATCGGGTTTGATTTTTCGCGGAACCTCGAAAGCAATCTTGAGTTCCATGGCGAATGGGCTTTGGCATTCGATCATCCTAAACCGTACCTGACCGATACCGGTGAGATTGAATATGAAAGCGCCAACCGCGATGCGTATCTTTTGGGTCTCAGATATCTGACTGGGAATAATATAACCACCATCGCGGAGTACTACCATAACGGCGCGGGCTTTTCACCCGATGAGATGAACGGGTTCTACGATCTTGTGAATGATGCGATCGATGGATCATCAGAGGATGTGCAGCTTGCCAAGAGCGCCGGGAGGTCGGGATTCCAGACGCCAAACGCGATGAGAAATTATTTCTACCTGCGATCCTCGTGGAAGGAGCCTGATGACATCCTCTATTTCACCCCTGCGATTGGGTTTCTTTACAACCTTGATGACGGCAGTCTTTCAATAATGCCTGAGTTCTTCTATTCGGGGCTTAACGATGGCGATATCCGATTTCGTTTCACGTATCTCTGGGGAGCAGGGGATGAAGAATTCGGCGAAAAACAAAACGATTTCAAGTTTGAGTTGAAATACAGAAAATATTTCTAAGACCCCATAAAAGATGAACCATTAACGGGGACCATTAACGGGGACTGTCCCAAGGTCTTCCGCGGGACTGTCCCCGTACGACAAAAGCTCCGTGTGCCACCGCTACTGACCGTCTTCGGGCATAGCGGTGCAGAGAAGACACTGACAAGCTTCGAGACTTCTGTTGGGATAGCAAATTCCTGTTAACGCTTGTCAGTGCCACCCGGACGTGAGGGGATGCTTCGTATCCGGGTGGCACGCCCACGGCCGTCTTCGGCCTTGGGCGTGTCTCACATTATCCCCCCCTAATACTCACGCACCCCCGTATTCCTCAATCCTCCCCTGAAATTGCCCCATATCACTTCCCCCTCCGATCCCGTGGCGTAACATCTCAAATATCCATCATACGTCGCTATCAAAATCTCCAGCTTACCGTCCCCGTTAACATCAGCCACCAGCGGCGTCGCCTCTCCCCCTGCAGGTAAACCAAACGTCACCAACATCTCAAACTCCACCGGATCAAACAATGCCAACTCCCCGCCCTCGGTCAGGAATCCAACCTGCGGGGAACCCTTGCCAAGCACATCCGCGATGAACGCAGTCGCAGAAATCCTGCCCAATGTAAACGCCTCCGATTCCGGGTCGGGATATTCCCGATGCAGCCACAACCCGTCAGCCTCTCCCCACCACGATGTCCCGATCGCCACGGTCCCGTCCGGGCATACAACCGGACTCGAAAAAAGCCCTTCGATACCGATAGTCGGATTCTCGAAATCCACCGACCATATTTCATTCCCTCTTAAATCAAGCACGTGGATCATCGAATAGCATTCGGCCATATAGATCAACGTTTCGCCATCCCGTACGCACACGAATGCCGATGCGTGAATTCCCGACGGCGTCGATGTCCTGAACTTCCAGAGCACTTTCCCATTTTTCCCGTTGATCGCGTAGAAATTCCCGTTACGCGAACCGATCAGCACATCCTCCACCTTATCTTTATTCACCCGGTACAATGCGGGTGACGCGATGAACGAATTACTCTCCGGCCAGTCCCACTCATCCGGGTCAAGCTTTGCCTTGAATTTCCAGAATTTCTCGCCGGTCTCGCCGTCGAGTGCGTACAACTCGCCTCCCTCGGTCGCGAAGCAGACATCGGGGGTGCCGTCGCGGTTGAAATCCGCCAATGCCGGTGTGCCTTCGATATCCCCTCTCCCCCTGAACGACCAGATTTCCTCGTAGTCGTGGTTGTAGCAGAAGAGTGTGTCCTTGTCCCCCCCGAAATAAAAATATTCATCGGTGATCGCGATCCCATTCACATCGCTGTCCCAAATTTGGCCCTTAAGAATATGCTCCTCTATCTCACCGGTAGCGGCGTCGAGGATATATACACCATCCCACTTATCCCTGAACCCGGCATAATTCTCACCGTTGGAGGCGATGAAAATTTTCTCTTCGTAATGCTGTATCGTCGTACGGAAAGTCGTCAGCCCCACAAACCGTTCCCATAACAGCTCAAACTCGATCTCCCCCTTGGCTTCACCGACAATCCCCATCCTTCCCCCATCTCCTGCAATACCCGGAGAATACAACATCCCGATCATCAATATCACAAGTATGAATCGTCCTATTCGCATTATGCACCTCAGCTATCCTGATTTACCCCGATGTCCCCTGCATTCTATCAGTAGTGTATGCCACAAACAAGAAACCGTGTCACTTGTGTAATCATTTACGAACATACTCCCAAATCCGTGTGCCACCGCTACTGACCGTCTTCGGGCATAGCGGTGTCTTATCTTATATCACAACAACACATCCTGATGGCACGGTCTGCCGAGGTTGCCATGCAACCGAGGCTGACCGTGGTACGGCATCACGCAAGAGACCACGGTCAGCTCGAAGACTCACAGACCGTGCCATCACATTGATTGAACAGTTTAGTGGACAGCATCTGGTAGCCCGGGGTTGAAGCCATCCTTAAGCATGAAATAAATGGGCTTCTACCCCGGGTAGGCTTCAATTTATCAATAATATTAAGGATGAAGCCAACCCGGGGCTACCAGATTGATATCTTCCGCGGCAAATCGTGCGATCGGACCAAACGTCTATCCTGTCCTCGTAGGGGCGAACCAGCGGTTCGCCCTCTCAAGAGCAGACACACAGGTCTCTGCCCCTACGATTAACCAGTGGAACCACCCTTCTGAAGACAGAAGGGTGCCACCCGGATAGAAAATGCCAGCGGTTCGCTTTCTTTAAATAACCACCGGCATTTCACCAATGGCATGAAATAATATATAATGATGGTCAACGGAAGAGGCCTGCAGGAGCGTTTTATGAACCGTAATTGGGTTCCCCTCATTATCCTTCTCGCGATAATCCTTATTTATAGCGGTTGCGGAAACAGTGACCCGGTAAACCCGTCGATGCGCGGCGAAAGTTCCACCAACACAACCGGCGTCACCGTCGAACGCAGCTTACCCGGCGCGGAAGAAATGCGTCCTTGGGAAATATTTCCCGGTGAAGATATCCGCAATCTCCCGGAATATATCGAAGGTGAAGTCCTTATTGTTCTGAACGAAGGCGTCGATCCCTCCGCGCTCTACCCCATGGCTAAAGGCCTGGGGCTTTCACTGATGAAGGAGATCGAGTTGATGTGGGGCACGGTTTTCCGTATGAGCATCGACACCGGCGAATCGGTCGAATCGATGGTTGACAAACTCCTCACATATACACAAGTAAAATATGCCGAGCCCAATCTCATCCTCTACCCCTGCTCGGCACCCTACTACCCGAACGACCCACTCTTCGAATATCCCGGCGATCCCGACGACGACCCGTGGAATTATAAATACGATCAATGGGGGCCCAATGTACTCGGTGCGTCACTCGTATGGCAGGATATGAAGGGATCCGAGGATGTCGTGGTATGTGTCCTCGATACCGGCTATCGTTGGTCGCACGAGGATCTCGCCAACCAGATATGGATAAACGAGGATGAAATACCCGGTAACGGTATTGATGACGATCTGAACGGCTGGATCGATGACTGGCGCGGGTGGGATACGGACGACGACGACAACGACCCATGGGACACCTATGGCCACGGCACCGCCTGTTCCGGTGTTGTCGCGGCTGAGCAGGATAACGGCGTCGGATGCACCGGCCTCGCCCCCGGTGTCAAGGTAATGGCGGTACGCTGTGACCTCATGGGTGGAGGCGGATATACAACATCGGTGATTGAGGGCATCGAATATGCATATGCCAACGGTGCCGACGTAGTAAGCATGTCCTTCCGCACCTATACCGATACCCAGATAATACATGATGCCTTCATCGCGGCTTACGACAACGGCAACGGACTTCTGCCCGTCGGCGGGGCCGGAAATGAAAACTCGTCGGCACTGACATACCCCGCCTGCTGGCCCGAAGTCGTGGAAGTCGGCGGAACGTGCTCGTATTACAGGGTTGCAGGCACACGCCGCGATGTGCAGCGTATCCAGCCGGACCAGTATGGCTGGGGCTCCAACTGGGGCGAGAACCTTGAAGTCATGGGGCCGGGCTACCTGTATATCGCCACCCACGTCGCCAGCGATACAGCCTATTACGACGGCGGTTCCAAGGGCACTTTCGGCGGTACATCCTGCGCTACTCCCTGCGCCGCGGCATGCTTCGGCCTGCTTAAATCCGCTTTCCCGTTGATGAACGCCGCCGATCTCCGCCAGCGAATGAACGAAACAAGCGATGACCTATACACCCCCGGCCACGATGTCCAGTCAGGATGGGGCCGGGTCAACATATGGAGAGCAATATACGGCAGCGACCCGAACGCCGATATGTACGATGTGAACGGGCATATCCCCCTTCCCACCGACGATGTATGGCTTTATGACAACATGTTTGACATAACCACATCGGCCGACTACGACTTTGAGGATATCTTCGCCATCCAGGCCGATGATGACGGCGTGCTCCGCATCGAGATGGACATCATCACCACCGGTGAAGATTTCGACATGGCGCTCTACCTGGGCCCCGATATCAGCGGTATGCCGGTCGCAACATCAGTAGGCTCGAATGGCGAAAACAGGCCCCTCGAAAAAATTTCGCTCGCTGTAAGCGGAGGTGGAGTATACTACCTGCGCGTCTTTTCCCCCGCCGAATACAACTGCTCCAACTTCCGCGTTAAAAGCTGGATCGAACCGCATGTATGGTGGATCGAACACGAATCACTCGCGCCCGTGTTCGTGATTAACGGCAGCGACGCACTTCCTCTGCTCGAACTGGAAGTCCACACCAACCTCCTTGTCACTCTCGATAATGTGAAAGCCTACATAACAGGTGATATTCCCCTCGGCATGGTCAACCATCTCTGGCTCTATAAAGACGAAAACCTCTCAGGCACCTGGGAGCCTTTGGAAGATAAGATTGTCGGAAGTGCAGTGCCGCCTGAAATCGGTGTAAACCAGGTGATCTTCGACAACCTCGTCGCTGCATGCACCGCTGAAAACCCGCTACGCTACTTCATTATAGCCGATGTCGGCCCAAATACCCTTGGCTTCAACGTCGAAGTCGGAATCGGTCTGCGCAGTTATAAGGATATGGAGATATGGCAGGATGTCACACTTTTTGAAAGCCCATTCCCGATATTCAGCGACAGAACCATCATCGGTGAGGACCTCGACCCGCCCGAGTGGGATACCACCATCGGTATCCAATACACGGAACCCAAGTACGAAGCCGTTACCGTCTATTGGAACAATGCCACCGACGCACTCAGCGAACCCACCCATTACAATGTCTATTGGGACGATGAATTCCCGCCGGAAATAAGCACCGGCATGATGATAGAGAATATCTCGAGCGCCGCCGGTGGTGATTACGATCACAGGGGAACCGTAACGGGCCTTATCAATGATCAAACCTACTATTTCTGCGTACGTGCCGCCGATACACTCAACAATGAGGATGAGAACGAAACCTGGCTTGAAGAGACCCCCAACGCGGTAGCCGATCCTGAAAACCCCGAGGTAATTGGCTCTCTCGATCTGGATGGCGACAGTTGGGAGGTCTGGGTGCATGATCAGATAGCGTATGTGGCCAACGGTGACGGCGGCATTGCTATTGTCGATTGCACCACACCATCGTCGCTGGTTCATACCGATTCGTATATCGTCGATGGTTGCTACGGCATCCAGTATAATGAAGACCAGGATTACGTCTATGCATCAAGTGACAACGGGCTGTTAATCGTCGATCCGCACGATCCGAGTGGACCATCGCTGGTGGGTGAATTCGATGCCTACGGCGCTTTGGATGTCTATGTCGATGGCAACATATGCTATGTGGGCACATGGTTCGGTGAATTATATATTCTTGATATCACCAACCCGGCATTGCCTGAATTTAAAGCTGAAATGAATTTCGGGGGCAACCAGTATATCTACGGCATCGCCGCGAGGGATGGTTATGCTTATGTATGCACCCGTTCGACCGGGCTGAAGATCGTTAATGCCATCGACCCCACAAGCCCAAGCGTCGCGAAAACCCTTACCTTGGGTAACAATCCCTATGAAATCACACTTTGGGGAGACACCGCTCACGTGACCAACTGGAGCGACCATCGCTATTACGTTATCGACATCTCCGACCCGCCCAACTCAGTTAAGGTTGGCGAGTTGAATATCACCGGTGGATACGCCGCCGGTGTCGCGGTACGTGATGCCCAGTATTCCTACATCGGGCGTTTCCCGAACGCGGTCTGGACCCTCGAATGGGACGACCTGGGCGATATCCATCGCGTCGGTTCGGTCGGCACCCAGGGGCCTGACGGGCTGTTCTTCGACGGCATCTTCCTCTACGCCGCTGAAAACGCGGACGGCCTGAAGATTATTTTGTATAAATTCAACTTGAATATATATTGAAAAAGGGCTAATTTTGTTAGCCCTTTTCTCATTCTATTCTCAAGTAAATGGGACAGGAATTATAGTGGTTATTAATCATTTTTGGCTAACATAGAACGAATTAAAGACACTCATAGAAAAACCAACCCCCCCCCTCACCCCCCCGTGAACGGGGGGGGAAGAAGAAAGTAGATCAAATAGCTGCAACCCATTAGCTTCCCCTATATGGGATAGAGCTTTTTGTACATGGGATGCTCTGGTTTTACAAAAGACCTTATTCCTTTGGGGCTGATTCTTCCGGGGGCCTTGTTTTCCAGCGGTCGTGGACCCACATCCACTGGTCGGGGTAATCGGAGATGATCTTCTCATAGACCTTCATGATATTTATCGTGGTAAGGCGGATAGCTTCCTCGTTGTCCTCGTGATGCACGAGTTCCACCGGCGGCATCACGATAATCTTGTATTTCATATCCTCCCAAATCCCGAAGATCGGCACTATCGGCAGGTTGTAGCGTAATGCAAAGAACGCCGGGCCGCGCACGGTTGATGCCTGCTTGCCGAAGAACGGGACGAACATGCCGTTCCTGCCTCCGTTCTGATCCGCGAGCAGACCGACAACCGTTCCCTTGGTCCTGAAGCATTTAATGAGCTGGCGGTTTCCGAACTTAGATCGCGGGACATGCTGTATCCCCACCTTGGTGCGTGATTCGATCATCAGGTTGGTGATGGCTGTTTCACGTTGTTCCCGCCCTACAGCAACGAGGGGAACTCCTCTATTCGGCAGGAATGCGCCGGAATATTCCCAGCTCCCGATATGGCCCGCAAGTCCGAGAACCGCTCCGGGGCTTTCCTTGAGCGCTTTTTCGAGGTGTTCCCATCCTTCGACACTTATGGCAAGGTTGAGCATATCTTCCTTTGAATATATGGGGAACCTGAGAAAGTCGACCATTGTGCGGACAATATTACGATATGCACGCCTTGCTAACCGCAAACGCTCTTTCGGTGTGTAACGGTCTCCGAATGCGGTTTCTATCATGCGTACAGCGAGACGTTGGAACTTCGGCAGGAGGTGCCAGGCTATAAACGCGAGGCTGTCGCCGAAACGCAGAGCGCTCTTTCGCGATAATCTCCGAACGAGCCAACTGAGGAATCGTGAGCCGTAACGCTCCAAAAAACGTCTCGGACGGTACTTCCACGGTATATATTCCTTAGTTTGTGTCACAATTTACACGAAAATACTATTTGGCATTTTTACAATAATCCATTCTAAAATCATAC
>CBDVBS010000098.1:0-10147 GCA_965372275.1 uncultured bacterium
ATGCCGGCTGGAAGCCAGCGCTCCTGTAAGAAGGCGCTCAGTAAGCCAGCATGAACAATATGCATTTCTTTCTCCTACAGGAGCGCTGGCTTCCAGCCGGCATGAAATCGGGAATCCCTAATAACAGGAAATAATAGCGCATGTGATTCTAACTTCTGAACTGCTTTGCGCTGCTGAATTCCCAATCCTCAGGTATTTCCACCAATCCTGCTTTCACAGGGTTATAATGAATGTACTCCAATGCTTCCGCAAAATGCTTGTCATCACGAATGAACCTGTCAAAATACTCCCTCTGCCAGAATTTGCCATTCCTCTTGAGTATCTTGTTGGCTTTATTTGCGGAGAAGGATTTCCACGAGTGCACAATCTTCGGTAATTCGAAACCTTCCTTAACTTCCATCAGCACATGCACATGATTGGGCATTATAACCCAGGCGATAAGGCTATAGCACTTGCTATCAAAGAACTTCAAGGCTTCTTCGACGATAATCGCGACACGGGGGTCACGTAGAAAGCAACTGCCATAACCGGTATTCAGATACTCTTCTATTTTCTTGGCCTTATCCACATCCGATTCGGACTCATATTCGGTTTCTAATCGCTTTAGAACTTCCACCGGTAATGCATCAACAAGCCGAAATGATACCATCTGCACTAATTCAGCCGAATCAAAGTGTGGTAAGTAACCCCTTGAGTACCACCCTTTGTGCCCCATATGCGACTCCTCCCAATAGCCAATCTGTTTTCGTATTAATCGTTGTTGTAATTATACCTCATAATTTATTTAATCATGCCGGCTGGAAGCCAGCGCTCCTGTAAGAAAGCGTTCTTGTAAGAAAGCGCTCCTGTAAGATGGCGTTTCTGTAAGAGAATACATCCTTCGAAGTACATCGCAAATCCTCCAGCAACTGCAACGCTAACTTCCAATTAGCATGAACAACTTCAAATTCTCCTCCAACTGGAGCGCTGGCTTCCAGCCGGCATGAATAATTTAAAGGTTGTTCACCCATGCTTTTTGTTGCCCCTCGCTTTTGCTAATATGTTAGCCTTGTATCTTGTGTAAATCCCCGGCCCCCCGGGTGCTGCACACTTCAGTGTGCGTCCGAAATGCGAAAGGAAATATATATGCGACTTACCGACGAATTATTCGACGACCGTCTGAAATACATCCAAAAGGCCGGGGATTGGATCCTCGCTCACAAGAAGGACATGGTCAAGGCCTGCATCGAAAGCGGGCTCACCGAAGGAGGAGCCATCCTTGACATCGGCCTGATGCACAAGCAGATGCTCAATCTCGAACTCGACCGCGACCGCATCGTCGGCAAGGAAATCGGCGAAGGCACAAAGCTCGCTGCGATAATCCCCTTCGATGTGCCGAACTTCATGGTGCCGTTCTATTGCGGTACGGCATATTGCGCGGGCAAGGATGTGGTCATGCGTTTCGGCGATGGATGCAAACCGATCGCCGCCTTATGGAAGCAGGCATTCGTCGAAACCAAAGCCCCGGCGATTTCAATCGACGAAGAGTTAGGCGGCCCCCAATTCGGCATGTGGGCAATAGAAGACCCATCAGTAAGGCACTTCATCCTCGCCGGGGGAACGAAAATCCTCAAGGCATATTCCAAACCCGATGTTGTCGGGAAACTCGATTCGATAGTCATGTCGGGGCCTACGCGCCCGAAGGCAATCATCGACAAAACCGCCGGTCCGATACTCGGCACCGCCGTTCTGACGATAGTCAATTCGGCATTCTATGGCTCCGGGCAGCTTTGCGCGCTCGAAAAAGAGGTCGTGCCCGAAGCGGAAATTTATGATGATGTTAAAAAACTCCTCATCGATGCCGTCAGGAATGTTTCCCACGGAACCCCGCACGACCTCGTCGGCCCGCTTGGTGATAAATGGGTGATCATCGGCCTTGCCAACATGTATGACAAACTGAAGGATGATCCAAAATATGAGATCCTCATCGGTGGGGGGTATGACCGCGAAACGGGAGTATTCGAGCCGACCTTGGTGGAAGCACCGGAAGGTATCGATAGCAATGTTCATTATTTCGGCCCGCTCGTCTTCCTCAATGGCGCGGCACGACAGGGCAAAACTCCCATCGAAATCCTGAAGGAAGACATGATTCATGGCGGGTATGCATACGCCTGGACACAGGATGTCGCAAGGGGGCTGGAGTACGAGGCCGAGTTGAAGCAGCACTACGGGATAGTGCGTATCAACACCACGATATTCGCCTCGTTCTTCGACTGGCCGTTCGGCGGTTTCAAAAAGACCTTTGTTGCTAAGCGTCGCGAGTTGGATGACACTATTGCCGATTACGCGGGACTCGTGCATCACGCGACAATGCTGACGGGTAAGAATGTCATTCCATAGAATGAGATTCCCCCTACCATCATCCTGTATTGTTTATTCCCAAGGGTGGTAGTATAATATTTAAATCAGGTCGATCTTTGGGAGGTCGGGCCTTCGTAAAATAACTTTTTATGCTCTTGTGCACTTCCTGATAGTGCAATAGGGGTTAAGGGAGTCTGTATGTGGTCAAGGGTAAATTTCCTGTCCCCCGGGACAGGCGGGAATGGTCTCCCTTCGATGGAGAGGGATCAACCGGGAAAAGGGCAACCAATCGATAACAATATTGATAATTCCCAGCAGGCATCGCCGGTTGTCGATACAGCGCGTCTGCGGCTCGTGCTTGAAATCACCAACACGGTAAGGGAATCGTGGTCATCCGTACCTCCGGAGATGGTCGCTGCGACAATCCTGGCGAAATACCATCGCAACAAGAATGATATCGTGCAGCACGCCAACGGCATATACCTCAGCCGCGAGTGCTGGGCGTGGATTTCATCGCTCGAAGTATGGGTCTCCGAAGAGGGTGAGATCTTTGTCACTCAAAAGATCCCACCCGGGCGGCGGAACATCGGACACGAGGCTACGGCTGACCGACTTAAAATGATGCTTCCGACATCTAAGAGCCAGGGCGGCATCCCGTCCATGGCATATATTACCGCATTGGCGTTTGAAGTCGGTTTTCATCCCCGCAGGATACTGACCGATCCTGGAACCGGTGAAGTTCGAGTCTCTAAAATCCGCAATTGCGTAGTATGCGGGAAAACCTTCAACGAATTCCCGGGCTTTCTCGTTCAGAAAAATACCGCCGGTAGATTTATCATTCGCGATTTCTGCACCGAGGATTGCCGCAAGTTGTGGGTCAAGGAGCTAACCTCTTCCTATACATGCACATGGTGCGGCGGCAAGTTGAGTTCGAAATCCTACTGCAAGGGCGACTTCGACGAGATCTATTGTTCCGGGGACTGCGCATTGACGGCTGCAAGCGTGATACTGGCTCTAAGGGGTAAGATGGGTGACATCCCGCCCACAACGGATGTACAATAGCAAGCAATATAGAATGCTATGATAATCAGGGACGGCCCCGAGTTTTCGGCGAATAATTCGGGGCCGTCCCTATTATTCCGATACCAAATTCCCTTTCAATGGTATCTATAATACATGAGACCCGATTGAAATTGTGAGGTGCATTGATGAAACCCACTCGATTCCACATGACTCTGATTCTCCTCGTGGCAGGGATCTTATACCAATCTTAGAAATTGAAAATCGATTGAACCGGATGGCGCACATCTACTGATGTGCGAAAAGTACTGTTATTTTTACCTGAACCGCACATCAATAGATGTGCGCCACCCATTATACGGAATAAAAATAGTTGTTTTCTAAAACCGGTCTTATTCCCAAGCGGCTGCTCTAACGACGGCGGGTTTACCTTACCAATGACGGAGTGTGCGACGCGGCGCGGATAATCCTCGACTACTCGGTGCGGTGGGAAATCGAAACGTTTATCAAGAAGGTGAAAGGTAATTTGGGTTTCGACAAATGCCACCTTAGAAACGAAGAGAGTATCAGCAAGTACTGGGAAATGATCTTTCTGGCATACCTCTCGTTGACTTGGCTTAAGCTGTTGCTTCGATTGGCAATTGCTTTCGGCCAGATGCATGAATTGTTCGCAAACTCCATTATCCGGCTGGCCATCACAAACAATAATCTCAAATTGCCAATGTACACAATCCCCAAACCCGTATCAGAAAATGAATTAATTTACGGAACATGAGTTACTTATTAGTCCCTTGTAGAAATATATTTTTTATGCAATAATCAAATCACCCTAAGGTAAGGAGGTCTTAAAGCAATGTTCAAGCTATCGGTCAATCTTTTAGTGCTCATGTTGGTCGTGTTCCTTCTGGGATGTTCCCAGGCGCCAAGCTCGGTTGCGCCTGTGTCATCGGTGGACGGACCAACCATTGTTGAGGGCGTAACTCGAACAAGTCAATGGCGTTCGGACTGGTCATACGATTTCGGGAAGGACTGCACATTTCCGTTTATTGCAGGCCAGCATATACAAGTCGGGAAAATAGTTGTCCGTAATGATTTAGAGCACGTATATGTCCGGTACGAATTGGAGGATTCATGGTTCCTGATTGAAACTCATCTGCATGTTGCAAGGACTGTGGAGGAGATTCCTCAGGTAAACGGCAATCCGGTCCCCGGGCTATTCGATTACCAGACCCAGCACGATCCACCGGTCCAGGTTTTTGAGTACATCATAGATATCTGCTCCATTAGTGACGGGAATTGGAACCCAGGTGATGAATTCGTTGTAGCGGCCCACGCCGAAGTATGGAACATGGATGTCTGGGATCCCGAGAACGGTTTCTGGGAAGAGACCGCCTGGGGAGGCGACAATGATTTCCCGGGAGATAACTGGGGAAAATACGGCATCTGTGATTTGAAGTGTGAACTGGATAATTGCCTGGTTTTAATACCAGAATCTCCGGTGACTGCAAGTTTTGATGTACTCAACAAGTGCCTTTTTTACACCGCAACCAAGTGCTGGGGCTTCTGGGAAAAAGTCACACTTAGTAACGTACCACCTGGTTATTATTCGGTGTCTAATGTGCCAAAGTCTGGGTGGTGTC
Source organism: uncultured bacterium (assembly GCA_965372275.1). Taxonomy (GTDB): domain Bacteria; phylum JAJVIF01; class JAJVIF01; order JAPKYR01; family CAZSPL01; genus CBDVBS01. The sequence continues at coordinate 5,001 of CBDVBS010000098.1, forward strand.
TGGACCAAAATAGCATTATTTCCGGTGACAACCAACCAAAGCAGTATCCCGTGACCCTACACTCCAGCCAGGGTTCATACCTGCCAGGTAAAGCGGCTACATGTGACTGGGAAAGAATTAACTATATATTGAACCACAAACAACCTGGTGCGAGCAAGTGTGATATTCAGCAGGCGATTTGGAACTTCGCACGACCTATTAATTGCGAGATTGAGAGCCCAATTGCGTGGGAAATGATTTTTGATGCACTCGCCCATGGAGCTGGATACCATCCTGGTGGCAACTGGGGAGAAGTGGAAGCTGTTATTCTCGATGCTGGTTTGGACCCAGACGGCATACCTTACCAGCTGACAATCATCGAAGTGGGATGCGTTCCTGTCAGCAAGCCATGCGGAGGTTTTTGCGCACAAAATGTAGTAATGTCCAGCCATCTGTAATTATTTTACTAGTGAATGGAAGATTATTTTAACCCCCCTTCCTGGGGGGTTATTTCTTAGCCAACCTGTTTACATACTTGGATGATGGGTACTTCATTCTCACCCTTTTAAGGACGGCCTTAAGCCTGGTTTTAAATCCAAGGCCACAACCTTTAGGGAATGTATTAATCAACTTTAACAAAGCATCTAATCATATGAGAAGCCTTTTTACGGGAGGTTGCTATGAAATGTTTCGGGTTAACACTTATCCTGTTGATGGTATTTGCGGCATGCGGTTGCTCCAACGGCGGTGCGCCTGCGTTACCCGATTCAATGGAGCCGATTGCGGCCCAGGGGGATAACCACGTCTGCCTGGGCTACTTCCAATTCATCGCGGACCCTGCGGCCGGGACCCTTGAATGCATCCCGCTCAGGGACGTCGCGATGCACCTGAACGCCCTGCGTTTCCTCGAACCGCCGCCGTTCCTGTACCTTTCACTGGAATACGTCCAGTTCAACGGAAATATCATCGATGTCGATATCGGATTACGTCACCCGTTCCTTGGTCTCGACCAGTTCACGGGATTCGATGTGTCCGGCATTTTCATAACGAATGGGAGCGTCACCGGGTTCGACGATCCCGACATACGAATGGCCGGTCCCGGCGACACGCGCCTGCTTAATCCCGATGGTTTCACGCGTTGGTGGAATCCGGATGAATTCCCGGTGAATAACGGGACGATCTTCGGTTACACTGACGGCCTGCTCGGCGCGCCCGATTCCAGCGCTGATTACAACTCTACATTAAACGCATATAAGTATTACTGTGATGACATCGGAGCTGATACTCCATCGAACGACGTCATCTTAGGGAACCGAGGGATGTTCTCCGCCGGACAGAAGAACATCAGGCATTACACCATCGAAATCGGGGGTGACGGCCTTGTATTCAACTACGCTATTGACGCAAACTGGAAATTCCCGGTGGGAGATCCCCCTTATGATGTACCGGATTGTTTCGCTCCGGCAGCTAACCGGCCCGAAGCATGGGCGGTAAGTGTAACCGAGATGGATAATTCCCTCTATTACGAAGAATCGACAGGGATTGGCGGGGGAGAGTTGTCCCTCGCGTTCAACCTGTATGACTGGTTCAATGCCGATTTGAATGACGTATATATCGAATCGTTATCCGGTATTCCGCAAAAATTCGCGGGAAGCCCCACGGGAGGCGGCGGGAATTACAGCACTTACCAAATTGATATAAACGGTTTGGATCTGACCCAGAACGGTGAGATTGAGATCCTTATCACGGCGGAATCGGAAGTCGTCGATTATGGAGGATTGCTTCCCGGCAAACCCGTAAGCGCTTATTTCACGGTCGCCGTTACCGTCGATGATGAGGGCGTATCCATTCCCACGGGGGACGCTTTTTATACGTCCGGTGACAAAACACCCTTTGCATGGGGGATACTTCTTGCTGATAACGAACAGTGGGTGCGGAATTTCTATATGAAGGCAACAGGCACCGCGGCGGAGAATTCAATCGTCAAATTCTATCAGGGGCACGGTAGTTTGGAGTTTCCCTATGTGAATACGGAATATATCTATACCATGATCGAGACGGACGGTTTTGTGCCGGTGCAGTCATCCGAGGAACCGATCGATCCGACCGGATGCCGGACAATAATGATCGTGATGCCCGGCAGGTATGCCCCTGACTTGTTCTCAGTTGATGAAGCCGAATCACTCAAGCAATTTATCAGGGATGGCGGCATATTGGTGATAGCAGCCGAGGTATACATCGCCTTTCCCGACACGACGACATTCGATGATTTGATTCAGAAGCTTGGCGGCGGAGCCTCCTGGGGAGGGGATTACGAAAAGGAAGGCGGCGGCGCGTTTGATACCGACAAATTCGACCATGGCCATCTAATCTTTGATGGATGTGAAGCAGTCAACTTAGGCGTGGTATCATACCTTGACACGAGCAAACCAACGGATAACATAATACTCTGGGGGGTCGACGGAGAGGCTATTTTTGTAGAGTGTCAGATAGAGGATTAGTTGTGATAGTTTAAAAAACACGGGCAAACCCGAAGATTGTCAGTATCTTTGTCCACTCCCTTCCGCCTTCGCTGCGCTTCGACGGACAGGTGCGGTCGTGGGTCGCCCGGACACATTTTGACTACATCACGTAGTTCCTTTAACATGTAATGGGCGATCCCTTATGAAGAAAGGAGAGACGAATGAATCTCACTCGTTTTATTGCGGCAATGTTATTGTGCATCCCGTTGTTGCTATCAGGTTGCAGCGGCACGGCTTACGATTTCATCCCCGCCACACCGGTCCAGGTGAAGGGAGATTGGGAAGGGACATACTCTAATAATTATAAAAAGGATGGGGTCATCACCGCGACGTTTTTCGTGGACGAGGATGTGCTTAAGGTCACTTATAATATTGACGACGGCTATGCGACGGGTACGAGTGATGTCGAACTCGACATGAGGGTGATTACATTTTACGGGATCGCGACGGACCTTATCAAATTCGAATGCAGCCTGAACGCGCGGTCGGACGAGATGTACGGCCAGGTCACCATTGATTATGGTATTTATGGAACGCACACGGGGAATTGCGAACTGCGGCGGGGTTAGGGGTTCCCTTTCGCTGTTATTGAACTTTGTTCAGAGTAGCATGCGTCCTATAAGCGTATCACGGAGGATGTATTGATGAGTTATCTTGAATTAGATTTATTATTTTCAATATCCTACCTTGGCGGCAACGGGTTTGTGATCTGGGGACCAGCCGGGTTGGCAATCATTATTGTAATCGAACTTGTAGCTATACTACTTATAAATAGAGATCTATCGCTGTTACGTGGCCTATGGATTGCTTTCGCGGTAAATGCATTTTCAAACCTTGTCCTTTTAGGAATGTCTTTAATGAAACCGGTTGAATACGTAATATTATTCTGGCTTCCTCTATTTGTGATCTTACCTTTAATCATATTCAAAATAACAAGGCGAAAGGACCTGACCATAGGAGTATTAGCGGGAATGGCACTGGGTATTCCCGGATACCTTCTGTTTATTAATTCGTACAAATTAGGCGTATGGGCAATGTGGGCAACCATCCCGCTCATGGTGTGTATGGATTTCAGCATTAAGACCGCAGTTAAATGCTGGCCCTTGAAGTTAGGTTTGAAGAATGGAAAACTCATAAAGACGCTATTGCTCATGAACCTGTTCACGGCGTTATTCATTGTTATTATCGGTCCATATTTCTGGGCGAATCCCACCGTCGTCAACGGGGGTTACAGGTTTATCGAAGCGAAATTAGCGGCAGGTAAAGGTGATGAGGCGATCCTGGCATCCCAGTGGGGTGAAAAGAAACCACAAGAGATATACGGTTTGAACAGCAAGATATTTAAGAGAGACCTGACAGGCAGGATTAAAACATTTGGGTCTGAACCGGAATGGTTAGATCATTATGATATTCAAGAAATTGTAATGGAATCTTTCAACCTGTATTGCTTGAATGCGTATAGAAAGGATGAAATGGGATTGGTGCAAATTACTGAAACGAGTGATGCAATAGGGAAGTATGCTGATTATTACTTAGGAAGACCTGAGATGTTGAATCCGTTTTCCACTTGCTTCATCGGGTGGGTTGAGAATGCCGTAAAATATTGGCCGGATGCCGTGAAGTATGTTGAATCGGAAGAGATAAAATCCCTGGAAGTAGTAGTTGAAGAATGGCGGGAAAATGATGCAGAGATGGAATGCCTCGAATATTTAGGAGATAGGTTCCCATATTTTAAACCGGATCCTTTATATTGCATTGAGACCTATATGAATAATTCCGGGATGGATGCAGGCAAAATACGCAGGATAATGTCAGGGCTGCAGGATGGGGAGAGCGGAACTTAACTGAAATGCCTTCAAAGACACGCGTGGCTATGATACCTACCAAATTCCCTTCAATAGCATCTATAATATATGAGACCTGATCGAACTCAAGAGGTGCAGTATGAAACTCATCCGGTTACCTGCTACGATTATATTTCTTACTATTGCATTTACGCTCCTTACCGGTTGCTCGAACCATGGCGGTTCATCACCTATGATCCCCGGCGAACAAGTGAAAGCAATCGAGGCGACATCAGACAGCCACTTCTGTTGGGGTCTCTGGCAATTCACCGCCGACCCGGTGAATGAAACGCTCGATGTCACACAACTGCGCACAGGCAATCTGCACCTCAATGCAATGCCGTTCCTCGAACCGCCTCCATCACTTTACCTGACAGTTGAATCGCTCCAGTTCAACGGGAATATCATCGACGCTGACATCGGGCTGCGTCACCCGTTCCTCGGTCTTGACAAGTTCACGGGATTCGATGTGTCCGGCATTTTCATAACAAACGGAAGTTTCTACGGATTCGATGATCCCGACATACGCATGGCCGGTCCGACCGACACGCGCCTGCTCAATCCCGATGGTTTCACGCGCTGGTGGAACCCGCTCGAATTCCCGGTGAATGACGGCACGATCTTCGGTTACACCGACGGCCTGCTCGGCGCGCCCGATTCGATCGCGAATTTCAACAGCACAATTAACGGTTACAAATTCTTCTGTGATGACATCACGGAACCCTATGCATCATTGAACACCGTCGACCCGGCATCGCGGAGCGTATTCACCGCCGGACAGAAGAACGTACGTCACTACACC
>CBDVBS010000099.1:0-10136 GCA_965372275.1 uncultured bacterium
TATGATGTTACAATAGTCACCTACAAACTTCGAAGACTCGTTTGTAGGCGGCACCCGGACTTGAGACAGAATAATTTATGCAACGTTAGGGTAAAGTGTGCGGCACACACCAAATTTGCTCCCCATCTGTTCTCGCTGATATTAGTCAACCTGACAACCCCGGATATTTGTTATAATCATCCGTTAGATTAATACAGGAGTAGAGCAGTTATATGGCAGGATTTCCGGCACCACTTAGACGCTTGATGGACGAACTTATCAAACTCCCCGGCGTTGGGCCCAAGAGCGCTCAGCGGCTTATGATGCACTTCCTGCGCGCCCCGGCGGATGATCTGAAGAGACTCGCCGAAGCTCTCAGTTCGATCAAGACATCCGTGCGCCTCTGCTCGCAGTGCTTCCACCTGAGCGAAGGTGAATTGTGCGACATATGCTCCGATCCCGGACGCGACCAATCAGTTGTCTGCGTTGTTGAAGATCCCATCGACCTCATCGCCCTCGAGCGGGTGAAGGAATACAACGGGCTCTACCACGTGCTCCACGGTTCCATCAGTCCCCTCGATGGCGTCAGACCGGAGAACCTGCGTATCGAAGAATTGCTCGGAAGGCTCGGAAACAGCGAGTTCACGGAGATCATACTTGCCACGAATACGAACCTCGAAGGCGAGACGACGGCGCTGTATATCGCGGAGCAGCTCAAGGAAAAGCATCCGCAGATGAATGTAACCCGCATAGCGCGCGGATTACCGATGGGCGGCGAGATGGATTACGCCGACCAGGTGACATTGATACGGGCACTGGAGGGGCGGGTGAAGATGTGAACCACCGATCAGCTATTGAAAATCTCCTCCCGCGAAATCTGAATTTATCATCCGAGCCACGACCGTCAGGGAGTGGACATCTCCGCAGTCGCATCCGAGCCACGACCGTCAGGGAGTGGACATCTCACTCTCCCTCATAGACTGCCATCGGCTCCCCCTGTTCGTAAACCACATAGTGAATAATCGCGTCAGCATCTTCAGAATTCCAAAGATACCGTGTGCTTCCGTGACGACTCCATCGCTTACACACGTTTGGGTCAATGTTCATCCTGTTTAATGCCCGACTCGCATAAGCTTTGAAATCATTGAGGATTTTCTCAGGCTTAACCGGAGCTTGAACAACCGTGTGAACATGCAACACCCTGATATGTGCCGCTAACAACCGCCATTCGCGATAGCCGCACACTTCCTTTATCGCAGACAACACACAATCTCGTCTTATGATATCCATTTCATATGGTGGATGTTTAAGGCGTTTACGTATTTCATTCACACGTTTTGGATTGATTGGAAGAGCAGGCGTGCCGGGGATATTGTGGGCTCTATCCACCGTTCCAGTTTCATCACCATATAGTTTAGTACCGTAGCAGGTAAATGTAATGTAATACGCGAAAGGAACGCCCTCAGGCCATTCCTTGTCCCGGTTTGTGTCCGCTCCCTGACGGTCGCGGCTCGGATAGTCATATTTCATTTTTAACCCCTAACTCTGTATTATTTGACACACAATACGAAACGCACCAAAATCCTTATGAGGGTTAGTCTTCTACTTCCCGACCAGCAATCGTTTCCCGAGTGAGTCGGGGAGTTTTTCAATATTCTCTATCATCTTTACAACCTTATCGATATCGTAATCGACGCGGACGAATTTGATCTCGTGTTCCTTAACATCGTAGAGCACAAGGCTTGCGCGGACATCCTCGTCACGCGGCTGGCCGACCGAGCCAACATTGATAATGTACTGGCTGTCGCGGTCGAGAGTCAAGGGTGTGTCCCACCCGAAGTAATCCTTTAATTCCTCGGACGGCGTGTAGGTACATTTGCCGTTCTTCTTCTTCTCCATCAGGACCGGCTTGTGTGTATGACCTACAAATACAAGCTTGATTTCCGGTGCCAGGTCGGCGAATGCCTTCTCCGCCTCATCGCGGTTATAGACATACCCCGCCCTCGAATTCGGCGCGTAATGTCTCAGTTCGATGGTCATATCCGTGGGAAGCTTGACCTGTTTGACCTTCGGCAGGTTTAAGCACCAGTTACGCTCATCGTCGGTGAGATAGTGATATGTCCAGCTTGCGGCGTTACGCGCTGACGGGTTGAGGTTCTTCTTGCTATAGGAGTAATCCATGTACCCCTCGTGGTTGCCCTGCACTACGATCGGCCATCCCTTGGCGATTTTTATACATTCCTTCGGCTGGGGACCGTAGCCAATTACATCGCCAAGGCACAGCCATTTCTTCATATTATCCGAGCCCATCATCTTGAGCTTTTCAATGACTCGCTCAAGAGCGACAAGGTTTCCGTGAATATCAGATACAATTACAAGACAACTCGAATGATCCATAATTCATCATCCTTTCAGTAATTCTAAAATGAGTGGGAATGATACCAAAATTGGATAAAAAAATATAACCCGCGGAAGCAGATCCACGGGTTATACGAGAGCTCAGTAGATATTTAATCAGCTAACCGTTCATATTCAACATCTCATCCCCGCCCGGATGCGGTGGATGGCCGGTGTTATTATTGTTACTCAGATACAGCATGCTCTCAAGGGTCATAATATCCGCCGATGAGTAGTAGAGGTTTGAGACGATCAGGTTGTAGTCGTCCATCCATATACCCCACGGACGTATCATCCTCAAATTGAGCGCGAGGCTGTCCCTGCTGTAGTTATGGAAATTCTCCCACGGGAAGAACATCCTGTATGGCCCGTACCAGCGTTCGATGCCCTTGTGGGTTATAACAGTCCGCTCTATAAACAGCTTGGGAAATGTTACAACCGTTTCGGCCATGATCATTACGGAGATGGCGAGCATTATGTAGTAGATCGCGGGGTGAATAAGCCCCAGCCCCAGGGCAATAAGTACGGTTACGATCCGAAGCAGGAGGAATTCTATCCTGGGGCGAAGCACGATATCATGTTCGATATCCGGTTTCAGGATATGCCCGCCTTGCCAGCGCGGATCATCCTTGAACCCCTCGGAACGGAGCATGCCATCCGGTCTTCTCATTGCTGCCGCAAAAGGTTCTTTCATAGACATGGCTAAACCTCCACTTCGACCATACATTATATAGATGCTTGAGAAGGCTGAAAGGTTGCATGATGATACAAAGGTTTTTTAACTATTTTTCCCATTCCTTCTGAAGCTCGCGTATGACTGACTTGAAAATCTCCTTCTGCTTCCTTGTGGCGCTGATGACGATTGAGTTTTCGATGGAATCAGCGGGATTTATAATAATCACTCCCTGTTGACTCGTGCTTATTCCCGCTATATCACGCCACGGAAGAAACGGCGGATTTGCTCCCGATATTAGAACTCCTTCACGATACACCTCGATGGAATTCCTGCTGAAGATATCTGATTTAACAAAATATATCAAGAAAACAATACCACCTACTAATCCAATCAGGGACGAATTAATACCTTGAACCGCATTATCCCCGGATAGAAGGAAATCCCAAATATGGTCCAGATTCTCTATGCCACCTCTGATAACAAATGAAATCATTAACCCAAGGCAAACCAGAAGTATGAATGGATAACCGGATACTCTATCTGCCCGAATCTGGAACAGGGAAGAATTATCCTTTCCTGTAAGGTCAAGGTGTTTAGTATCATCCTTACAATACTTCCTGATCTCACGGCGTATTTCATCAATGTTCCTCCCCACCTCAATTGAGTAAAAATGTTCACCTTCTGTATCAGTCGTATGAATCATGAAATAGTCATCCCCATTGATCCTGTGGATTATCTGCCTGATTTCATCCCAGGGGATAAATATCCTCTGGACCCCTTCTTGCTTGGAAATGGTTCCACTTGTTGGATAAAGCCCTTCTCTATAGATATTAAGCTTTGGCCTTGACAAAATTATTGCGACCACAGCGATCACTATCAATGGCAGTACACGCACTACGATCTTAGTGAAAATACGGGGATCGTACGCTTCCCGCATTTTCATCCCGAATAGGTCCGAGGCGATCCAGAGTGCCCCAAACCCCACGAATGCCGCGATCATAGCAATACAATAGTAACGCCAATTCCTGTGAGCAATATCGAATCGCTTCACTAAATTCAGATCGCTGAGTTTTACTTTCCTCTTCTTCATCTCAAGCCTCCCATTATGCTCCTGCAGCCTACCCCGCCAACTGCCCCAACCGCCTCATTATACGCTCGAATTCCATATCGTGGGCTTTGCCTACATTCAGGTCCTGTGCCCTAATCGTGTCATCGGAAGGATGAATCCTGTAAACCCCCGGACGGAGCTTCTCGATCGATGTCAGCTCGTCCCATCGCGTGAATGAACCGGAACCCATCGTGATCCTCAAAAGTCCCCTGCGATAGACAATCATCCGGTTCTTAAACCTTCCTGAAAAGTACAGGTAGAAGATAAACCCGATAATGAGAAGTGCCACCAATCCGCTCAGGATCGGCAGGAATACAGCCTGCCCGGAATCTACCGGTATATCGAGCGAGTTCATCGAAAACATGAAATGTATATCGCGGAAGAAAGCCTTGAAAAACGGGATTCCCATAACAGTAATCGGAGCAACACTGTACAGGTCCTGCAGCACTGAACCATACTCGGCAATAGGGTAGTTTAAACCATCGTCGAGATCTGTAACCTCAACATTACGTCCCGTCCGCATATGGAGTACCTGGTCCTGTATTTCATCGAATTGCTTCTTGAGGTTTTCGGGTAATATCACTTCATCTAAGGGATTTTCACCCACGATGGACATGCGCATCGCGCTATGCGGAGTACGTATTATCTGCGTTATTTCATCCCAGGGAAAGAATGCCGGTATCCGTGCGGGGTCACGGGTCAGGCGCCTTCCCGGGTCAACGTAAATCCCTTCCTGGTAAGTGATCACCCGCCCGTACCTGGCCAAAAAGGTCACAAGCGCGACGGCAATGATGAGCGCTAATGTGATAAGAGGCATAAACCCCGTAGGTGGAATTGTTTCAAATTCCGGGTCAAACCTTAAATGCAGCGAGTTGTAGAATTGCACTCCATAGCTCGCTGCGATAACGAGCGGAAGTCCGATGAGTGGAATACGCCACCGAAGATGCGGTGTGGAGTATTCCTGGAATAATCCGTAGTGGCCGAAGTCTATCTTACCTCTTTGCAATACATCTCCTTGTAATTGAATCCTTTTGCATTATATTACATTCCCGGTATAAGACGCGAGTCTGTACGGGGAAGTTTCATTTCCGAAAATTCTATTGGCCCTCTATGCTATAATTCCCTGTTTGCAGGGCATTTTGGACGTGGATGCGTCCTGAATGCGGGAGCACACAATATCTGATGGAATCGACATATCCGTTGTAATCGCTTCGTATAACTCGGCACCACTCGTGTTCGAAACCCTTCAATCGCTTTATAACCAGGAGGGAATCAAGCCCGGGGAATACGAGGTCATCCTCGCCGATTCGTCAACTGACGGCACGCACGAGGCTGTTCGCGAGAAATTCCCCGATGTAAAAGTCATACATTCGGAAACTCAAAAATATCCCGGCGCCGCACGTAATATGGGCATCGCCGAAAGCATCGGACGCATAATCGCATTCATTGATGCCGACGCGATTGCGTCACCGCGATGGCTGGAGCGTATCCGGCATCATCACCAGCATGCGGGAATAGCGGCAGTTGGAGGCGCGATCCTCAACGGGAATCCCCAGAAGTTTCTCGGATGGGTGCCATACTGGTGCGAATTCACCGGCTACACAGGGCGTTCGCCGGAGACGCGCCGCAGGGTGATACCCACCTGCAACCTGTCCATCAAGCGACGCGCATTCGATGAGAACGGCCCGTTCCTTGAGGAACAGTTCGGCAACGAAGATGTCCTGCTTACCGAGAATCTTCGCAAAGCAGGGATGGGTCCGCTTTTCAAACGGGATATGCCCGTCTATCATGTGAACAGATACAAATGGTCAGAGATCGCGCCGCATCTCCGCAAACTCGGACGATGCACCGGCGTGGCGCGTATGAAATACGATGTAGCTGGAGCGGGCACATTCCGCAGTTGGAAGAGGCATCTGGTCCTGCCGCTGATTCCCCTTTACAAGTGGCTGCTCATCTGCGGAAGGACGATGCGCGACGACCCGGGCAGGCTTATGCGTCTCGGTGCCACAAGCCCGTGGCTAATAGCCGGACTTGTGAATTGGACACTTGGAATGAATGATGGTCTCAGAGAAGGGAAATAGCGATAAATCGGGATACACCGGGGAGCGCCTGATCCCCGGCGAAGCATCCGAGGAGTGCGAATGCGAGCACCTCTCGCGCTACGTTTTCGCCCTGCCCATCGTTGACGGCCTCCGCGTGCTCGACGTGGGATGCGGCGAGGGTTACGGCTCGGCGCTCATGTCGGAATCGGCATCCGCGGTGGTGGGTATAGATGTTTCATCCGCCGCAATTGAAAGGGCCAATAAGAAATACGGCAACCCGATCCTCACTTTCAAAACCATGGACGCCCGGGTTATTTCCTTCGAATCGTCATCTTTCGATGCGGCGGTGTGCTTCGAAGTGTTCGAGCATATCAATACCCCGCGGAATATGGTGGAAGGTGTACGGAGAATTCTAACCGACAGGGGGATATTTATTATCTCCACACCGAACGGCGCCCTTATTAAGAGCGGCATTCCGAACCCTTATCATGTGAAGGAATATACCATCGACGAATTCAATACAATTCTTACCGAGTATTTCCCGGAGGGTAAGTTCGAATACGAACGTTATGGCCAGTTCAATCTTCGCAGGCGCGGCGGTAAGGCCGGGAAGGCACTTGACAGCCTGATGAAGCTGAAACGCAAGTTGGGTATAGGCAAAATATTGCCCGACAGTTTAAGCCGCAAGATAAAAGACACGAAGGATGACCCATACGGCATAGAGGATTTCGAATTTCGCAAGGAGAATATTGAAGAGGCCGAGTACTTCTTATTCGTCATACGCGGCAAGGCATGAGCAAGCATTACGACGACATAATCACCACCGAGGCTATACAGGCGAAGGGCGAAAGCATGGGCAAAGGGATCTTCGTCATTCTCATTTCCCAGCTCATGTACCTCTTCGTGAATTACGCCCTCTTCTACTACCTTGGGCAACACTTCATCGAAGGCGATTTCGGCAACTACCAGGCGGGTTACAGGCTGATATTGGCGTTTGAACTGGCGATGATGTACGGCATCCCGGTGACAGTCGCGAAGTATGTTTCGGAGGATGCGCGTTACCTCGGTTTCTTCATGGGGAAAGGCATGTGGCTGCAGATGAAATTCGCCATCGGGCTGTATGTCGTCTATATCATCGTAGCCGCCGTGCTGATCCTCGGCGTATGGCAGCAGGGGATTACGCTGTTCCTTATCTTCCTGTTCGCGGGATCGGATATCATTCTCTACAGCATTTACAACATACGCATGAGCATCCTCAACCCGATTCGCAAATACACTCGCGAGGCGGTCATCGTCATATGTTATTCCCTGTCCCGGCTCATCGCCACAATCATCTTCGTTGAAATGGGCCTCGGGCTTACAGGCGCATTCATCGGGAACATCGTTTCAAGCGCCGTCGGCATCGTGATCGCATACCAGTTGACGAAATTCAAAGTGGGATTCCGCGAAGAACCCGGGCTTGTCAAATCGATCATTGCATTCATAACACCGAATATTATCTCCATGGCCATATTCAAAGCTCTCATCGACACTGATCTGTGGTCGGTGCTCGCATTCTTCAAGGATCACCCGCCAATCGGCGATTACATGGTCGGTGACTATTACGGAGCCATCGGAACGATTGCAGTCATCCCCCTTATGCTCTCAACCGCCGTCTATCCCCCGATGTTCGTTTCGATATCCTATCATCTCGCGCAAGGTGAAAAGGACAAGGCAGGGAAGGTGATCACCCGGACGATTAAGGGTCTGTGGATAATGCTCGTGCCTGTAGCGACGGTTATATTGGCCTCATCACAACAGATATATTCAATAATGTATCCGAAATTCAGCACCATGGCGACCCCGGCTGAGGCGGATGCATTCATCCAGGCAACCACCGCGCTGGGACTCCTGGCATACGGTGTAAGCGCATACAGCCTCTACTGGACGTCCGGCATAATAATCATCGCCACCGGTTATCCGAAATACCCGATGTGGAATGTTCTCTGCATGGTTCCCCTCTGCCTGCTCCTTAACGTGATCTTCATCACACTCCTCAAGCCGCTTGGATGGGGTATGTTCGGCGCGGCAATGGCGGTAAGCTGCGTGGGAATAATCGGCAACTTCTTCTTCGGGAGATGGATCAAACGATACTACGGCCAGTACGGCGACTTCTGGGGATTCGTGAAGATCTCTATCTCGGCGGTTATCCTCTACTTCCTCTCAGTCGGTGTACGTATCGGGCTTATCGCGCTGGCGGTCAACTTCGGGTGGGGATCGTCGGTGCTCACCAAGATACTGCTTGTTATCGGGTTGTTCTTGATATGCTTCCCCGCCTATCTCGGCATGGTTTACGTTCTGGGTGTATTCGACGCTGAGGAGAAAATTAAGATCAGGAAGCTACTGAACAGGTTCATGTTCTGGCGCAAATCCCCTGAAGTAAAAGGTAATTCAACCAAAAATAGCCTTTGACAGTTTAGTGACATGTCAGTGACGTAAACATGGTTATTCATGGGATATAATCATATGTTCGATGGACGGGAATAAAAATCCGCCCTTGGGATGAATCTATACTATGAGTAAGCCCATTGGGTGTATAGATTCAACCGGTTTGAAAAGAGGTGCCCTCAGGTTATGAGTAATGTTAAACAGAATAATTTAGTGATGATATTAGTTGCACTGTTGGTGATTACCGGACTTACACTGCAAGGCTGTTATGGCGCAATCCCCCCGGGAGGTAAAGGCAATCCGAATAAGCCGGGGAATGTCAAAACCGAAGAGGATATCGAAGCGGAAAAAGCAGCCCTGAAAGAGCTTGTTGATACAACTCCCGACCTCGTCGCCGAGGAGACATATACCGAGAGCGAATCGGTTGAAATGAACCTGCTCATAGCGGTTGTCAGTATGCTCGAGGAAGAAGAGAATAAGGACATCTACCTGCTCGACGAAAGCGGGGCCGCCCCGAGGCGACTGACAAGCTTCGCGTCGGTTGAATCGTTCCCGTGCCTGACCGATGACGGCAAAAGGGTGTTTTTCATCTCCGACATGGACGGCCAGGAACAGATCAACCCGTTCCAGATATTCACGGAAATATATTTCATCGAAGTTGACACCGAGGCGGTTACACGGCTCACCTATGACAACCGCATGGATTACGGCCTCAGCGTATCAAGCGATGGCTCCAGTATTGTCTACATGACCCAGGAAATGGGCCAGGAGGGTTATGAGAACCCGCAGATGATCCTCATGGACGGCGAGGGTAAGAACCAGGAGGTCATCCAGGATGAAGCGTTGAAGAACTGCATCCCGAAGATGTCCGGTGACGGCAACTATATAGTGTTCAATTCATATCGCCACGGTACATACGACATATTCCTGATGGACATCAAGGACCCGAAGAAATATAAGACCACGAACCTTACAAACTCGATCACCAGCGAGTACTTCCCGGCAATCAACCACGACGGCACGGTCATTGTATATGAGAAGCTCCTTAAAGGCGTGCAGGAAGAGAGTATGTACGAGCTATACAGGATCGACCGTGACGGCAAGAATGACACTGCCCTGACCAGCGACAAGTTCTGCGACTCATTCCCGACAATCACGCCAGACGGCTCAAAGATCATCTTCGTCAGCAAGCGTTGGGACTGGGACGATGATGGGCACTATGATGAAGCCCTCTTCATTATGAACAGCGACGGCACTGATCTCAGGAAGATAAGCAAAGACCCTGCATATTTCGACCAGCCGGATGTATAGAAGTTGTTATTGCGAATAAAAACCGAACCCGCCGAAAGGCGGGTTTTTATTATCAAACTGTTCAATAGATAGCGTCTTCACTCACGTAACCCGGTATTCTGACTACATGTAACCCGGCATTCTGACTACATGTAACCCGGCATTCTGATGCCGGGAAATAAATCTTTTTGTAGATACCAGACTTTAGTGGGTAGCG
>CBDVBS010000100.1:0-10122 GCA_965372275.1 uncultured bacterium
GAGGTTGTCAAATTCGCTGAAAACTGTCAACAGGTTTCTGATCCCCTCTTGACATACGACTGGGTATGCTGTATATGTACATATACACAGTTGAGTTATGTACATCCGAATTGTGGAAAATAGCCCGGAGTCGAGATGGAGGCAGATTTATTCAGCCATCAGTGACCGTATCCTCTCGGGGGAACTCGAACCGGGCGAGGAACTGCCCTCTATCAGGCAGTTGGCGGCAGATGCAACGGTCAGCGTGATCACGGTGAAACGCGCATATCAGCAACTCGAAGCCGAGGGTTTCATCTACACCCAGCAGGGCAGGGGGACATTCGTGGCGGAGATGGAACCTGATACCCTTCGCGAACGCAGGATTGCCGAATGGAGCGAGAACGTGCGGAGGATCATCGAGGACGGGCAAAGGCTGGGATTAAGCGTGAAAGAAATTTCAAAAGTGATTCGGAATTTTGTCGGGAAGGTGCAGAAATGATTGACCCTCAAGTGATTTCGATGACGAATGTCGTCAAGACCTATCCGGGGTTTGAACTGGTGCTGCCGGAATTTGAAGTATCCCGGGGACATATGCACGTCCTCATCGGACCGAATGGCGCCGGTAAGTCGACCATGCTCAGATTGCTTATCGGGCTTTCACGACCGAAAGAGGGCCTGGTGCGTCTTTTCGATAAAGCAATGCCTGATGATGAAGCCGCGATTAAGCTGGATACCGCTTATGTGGCATCCGAAATGGGATTCCCGCCGCATATGACCGCGAAAGGTGCAATCGATTACGTGGCCAAATACTATGCCAGTTGGTCGGAAGATGAGCGGATACGTCTTGTTGAAGCATTCGACGTTCCCGAAAAGCACAAATACAACAAGTTGTCGACAGGGCAGAAGATGCGCACATTGCTTGTAACGGCATTCGCGCGGGGAGCGAAACTTCTCCTGCTCGATGAACCGTTCGCGTCACTCGACCCAATGGGTAAGGAGACACTCAAGGAGGAGATGATGGATTACCTGCTCGATGGCGGCAACACGATTCTCCTTGCTACAAATGAAGTGACCGATATTGAGGACTGTATCGACTACCTGCACATACTTTGCGGCGGCAGGATAGTTGTATCGGGATGTCCCGATGAATTATGTGCCGGTGTCAGTCGTTATTCATTCAAGGGAAATCGCCGCGGTATAAGCCTGGGAGAGGGTTTCAAGGGTAAGGTGATCTTCAAGGGCGAGTATGGCATCGCGGTGATTCGCAAGGGTGATGAAGTGCAGCTTAATGAACTTGAGAAGGCCGGTGCCCAAAATATAACCGAGGAAGATGTCACCTTGAAGGACCTGATCCGTTATTACTTCGCGAAAGAGATGGTCAGATGTTGAGGAAACTGCTGAAATGCGAATATCGATACTGGGCAACCGCTCCGTGGTTTTACACGCTGCTGTTCTCCTTCACGTATTTATTCGTGGCTTTCTCCGACGGTATGAATTACTACCAGTACAACTACAGCGCACTCAGCTATTTCGCGTTTCCACTGCTCATTTTCCTCGGCACGCTGATTTCGATTGTCAATTGGAAACGTGAACAGCAATATGGTGGAACGACAACCGCGCTTACGATGCCCGTAACGCGCGGGGAATATCTTGTCAGCAAATATTTTTCGATTTTATGGGGGCAGATTATATTCTCACTTATCGTAGTGCTCTCAAGCACCATATTGTTGGTGTCAGTTTCACGTCTTCATCATTGGGATATGATCAGCGCTGCCTTGATAACCATCGTGATGATAGCACTCGGTTCAACAGTTTACTTCTTATCAACACTAATGAACAGGCGGTTGAATATCTATTTGATATCCGGGTTTCTCGTGGTCACCTATCATTTTGTCTATTACTTCATGTTTTCCTTCTGGCTGCATTATTTCTGGATTATTAAATACTATTACGTTGTTATAGGAAGTGTCTTAATTGTCTTCTGTCCGTTGATAGCCTGGTGGATTTCACGGGGTTATATTTCGAGAGCAGAAGACATTCCATAGGTGAAAGAGATATGAGCCTTTACAAAATACAATATCTTCGCACACGCGGGTGGTATATCTTAGTGTGCATTCTGCTGTTTATTGTGCTGTTTATTCTCTCCAACATTATAATGACTTATGATGGCTATAGCCGTAATATCTCTTACGAAGTAAATATGTATGCTCCGCAGCTTATACTGGTTATGCAGTTTCCATATCTCGTGTTAGTTTTAGCGCTTGGTCTTGCGGGCCGCGGCATTACACGGGGATGGCGGAACACGGATTTAAGCATGTCCGTAGGGAAAGCGGGTTATGCCAGGGAAAACCTGGGATACGCTATCAGGCTGTACCTGATTGGGTTGATTCCCATCGTGCTGGCGCTGGTTGCCTTCTGGTATATAGGACCGGCCAAAGGATATCATTGGATTGGTTTGAACGCGCATGATTTTCAGGCAATGCTGTACCGCGCGGTTATCGTCGAGATAAGTGTGGGCATCACGTGCAGTTTGTACATCTTCGGCATTATGGCTCCAAGTTTAGCAACCGGCTATTTCAGGGGTTCATGGGGCTGGTGGGCATTTATTATCCTGTATCTGCCCTTATCCATTTTCCTGCCGTTATTGGTGGTGGAACCGGTTGTCTATTTAGGCGGACCGATTTATTACTGGCTGCTGTACATTGCATTAGGGATTGTGGTTGCCCTATGTGGTTGGCTTAACACAATCTGGTATTTCAAGCAAAAACCTGATTATTGATGAGGGTGTAATATATGCAGGGACAAAAGAGAATGAGGATAAACAAACTGCTGGTTAGCATAATCCTGGTCTGGGTTGTGGCATTTGGTGGAATCTACTCCTTCTGGCGATTTTATCCCCGTGCAGATGCCTTGCCATTTCCTGACCCCGAGTTACTTAAGATATATGAAAACTGGACACCTCCTGAATTTCCCCCGGTTGAATTGGTGCCTGTTGGAGTGGGAACTGTAGAGGGAAGAAAGCTGGAACCAGGGCTCTATTATTCACGATATGACGAAGCAGATAATCTGGAATCAGTCTTTCTTACAGATTTAACCACCGGCATGGAAACAATGGTGGCTGAGCTTGAAAAGGGCGAAAATGCAGAGGTTCTGCTCTCAGATGCCATGCATCAATTTCTTGCAGTGTGGACAACATTCAGTGAGATGGAAGAACAAAGGGTTATGCGTTTTCGATTATATGATCCTGCAACAGGGGATTGGAGATCGTTTTTATCACCCGCCGGGACAAAAACATGGATAGATTTGGAACGGGAAAAATATGAAAAACTTTTTCTCAAAGATGTTTCATATTTCAGTTTGAAAGGTAGATACTTCATCTCAAGGCTTTATGACCACGACGGTATGATATTTCATGGTTACTATCTTGTTTTCGATTCAGTTGAGGAAGATTTCTTCACGTTCAAAGCACTCCATGGATACTACAACAACCATCCGGTAATACAGGATGTTGACAGGGAATCCGGGGTCGCTGCTTACTGGGTTCAGGGTGAATATTACCTGCCTCCCGGACGTGTGAAAAACGTAATGCGGTTTGGCACAGGTAGAGGCTATGCTTCTATTGCCATGGAAGGATATTTAAAAAAATGTGAAGTCGATCTTTCCACCGGGTCCTTACGATGGCATGAACATGATGATTTACCGATATTCATCTGGGATATCATCAATCTTAATGAGAAAGAGCTGCTGATTATCGGTGAGGGCGGGAAGCATATCAGCAAGAACAGGATGTTGCTTTATGAGGGTAGCCGTTGGGTTGAGCTGGATACCGAGGCATTCTTTATATACTATGGTGACTACCAGATTAAAAAAATAGACAAAGCTGACTCCCTGGTATTCGAAATCAAGGATATTTCATCTCATGACCGCGAACATATGGGTAACAGGCTTGTAACCTATGACCTGCAAACGGATCAATGGGAAGAGATCGCATACATACCGAAGGAGCTTTTTCAGAAAGAATTCTGCATGGTGACCTCCCATGATGCCGGTGTAATCTGTTGGCCCCTGGAATTTGAAGGAACTGGAACTGAATGGAGATTCTACGATGTCGGTCGCAAAAAGGATGCCGGCACACTCATTATTGACGGCAGGATAGGGGTCGCATGCCTTGTCCTTCAGCAAAACGCTCCCTTCCCGGACGAAGGTGAAGTGATAGTCTCAAATAAATAACCTGACTCAATCTTGATTATATGATGAAATATTGTGCTACAACTCCGCATATTTATACGCAAATTCCCCCTCGTTAAATTTCTTTTTACGGTTATCTCAAAATTGGCAAGTATACTCTCGTTCCACTTTCGGGATATCTTATCGCATGGTATCTAATAGATAGGGGAAATATCAGGCTGGGAGGCTGACCTGATTTTTGAAAAAGATACTGTCGAGCAGGTCTGGGAGAGATGCGGCGGAGTATGCGAATGTAAGCGCATAGGATGTCAGCACCCGGGCGGGCGATGTTCAAACCTCCTCAACGAAAAAATGTTCACGGATGACGATGAGGGTGGATGGTATGCACGGAAGATTAACGAGTTTGGACCGGAAAAGCTCTTTAACGTAGAAGCCGTCTGCTCAGAATGCCACAACAAGCTCAAAATGTCTGAGAAGAAGGAAAACAAGACGATCTCATCAGACAGGTCCGACTCAATCAGGATTTAACGCATTACGAACTTCCTAACTTGTAATTTGCACGGGGCACCGTGAATTTCAAGGTGTCTCCTTTTTTTTGAGGTTTTTTCACTTATCAATAAAAAATATTCATTGATACGTAATATTCAGGTTAGAATTACCATCTAAGATAGTGTATAGAAAAATCCGGGTGGAGGAGGCAGTATCATGATCATCGGTTTCAAACGATTGAGTTTGCGGATAATTTGCATTGCCGCGATCTTCCTGCTGACCGTGGGATGTTCATCTGAGGGGATCGATTCCATTAATCCAAGTGAGGATACCCGATATTCCGCTGCATCACATCACGGCCTCTGGGGCCTTTGGCAATTCGTTGCCGATCCGGAAACCCAGTCACTGGAGTACTCTGAATTACGCACCGGCGGGATGCATGTGAATGTGGTTCCATTACTCGAACCACCGCCGCTTCTGAATCTGACCCTTGAGTATCTCGAATTCAACGGCAGCCTTATCACCTGCGATATAGGGTTGAGGCACCCGTTCCTCGGGCTCACCGAATTCACGGGGTACGATGTATGCGGAATCCTGATAAGCAGCGGTTCCGTGACCGGTTTCACCGATCCCGATCTCAGGATGGCCGGTGAAGGCGACTTGCGTCTTCTGAATCCCGACGGTTACACGCGCTGGTGGAACCCGTCGGAGTTTCCCAATGACGGGACGATGTTTGGTTATACTGACGGCCTTCTCGGCGCGCCTGATTCATTCGCGAATTACAACACCACCTTGAACGGCTACAAGTATTTCTGCGATGATCTTGACGCGGATGATGATCTTTCGCTGATCGATCCGCAGGGCAGGGGTATGTTTACCCCGGGGCAGAAGAATGTCCGACGTTATGAAATTGACCTCGGCGAGGCAGGGCTTATCTTCAATTATGCCATCGACGCCTGCTGGGAATTTCCGCAGGGGGAATATCCGTGGGTCGCGCCGGATGATTTTTCACCTAATGCAAACAGGCCTGAACCATACAGGTTGAGTATTTCGGAGATAGATAAAACCCTGTTTTATGACCCGGAAGAAGAAATGGCCGAGGGTGAAGTGACGCTTCTCATCGATGTCTACGACTGGTACGATGCCGATTTGAATACGATCAGCGTTGAATGTGGTTCGATCTTCACACCGCTGAATACTGCTGTCCCAATAGGCGGAGGGAATGGATATTCAACTTACCAGTTTGATATCCTTGATGCCCAGCCGACCACAGCGGGTCCCATTGATCTGTTCATCACGGCGGCATCCGCTGACGTCGGTTACCAGGATCTCGTCCCCGGCAAACAGGTTGCGAGTTATTTTAAATATGTGATGGATGTGCCCTTAGGGGAGATTCCTCAGGAATTCCCATGCGGGGACAACCTGTTTGAGGATGATTTCGACGATTATGACGACGGGGATTCACTTCCTGATCCACCCTGGTGGGAGTTCTGGGACGGAGTTTATGGGCAATCTTATGTCACTAACACGCAGTATTACAGCCCGCCAAATTCCTGGCGATCCACCGGAGATCACAATTGGGTAAGGTATGATGGTTATCCGATGACACGCAAGGACCATTTCTGCTACGAAGCACGCATAATGCTCGTGGACACCGCCGAACCCGCAAGGATCGGATTCGCATACAAGTTATATCCTAACGAATCCAGGCCTTTTGCCGTGGTTTCAATTGGTGGAGATGGATTCAACACATACCAGTGGTACCACGTTGAGGTGCAAGTCGATTGCGTGGAGAATTATTATGAATATTGGATCGATGATGAGTTTATAAACCATGTCGACTGGGACATCAGTTCAGTGGCCGAGGCGAGGGAGCAGGCCTTTACTCATTTCATCATAGGAACAACCTGGCAATCGTTCTCGGGTACATCTACACAATACTTCGATGATGTGAAACTGTATTGGGACGAATGATCCGGGATACATTCAGGTTGGACGCAATCCAGGCCCGTGGTCAAGATACACGGGCCTTTTCATTGTATAATTAACCATATATGATTTTACAAAAACGGGCTGGGAGGTCGTAATGTATAACTATCGCTATGTTGGGGTATTCCAGGTTTTATTCATTCTTGTCCTGTTAACCATTACTCCGGGTTCCTATGCTGATGTGGAGTACCATGTCGGTGACAGGGTTGTATTGGTGACAAGGGACAATGATATCCCGGCTCATCCTGAATCGGGGGATAGGAGCATACCGTTCCGTTTCGAGAGCGGTTTGGTTGTTTCAGTAAGAGCCATATCTGCAATCGGATGGTTTCTTGTCGAAGATGAGAACGGACGTGAGGGTTGGATTGTCAAGAGTTATATCGAACGGTTTCTCGATGCGGCTACTCCGGAAGAAGAAGGCGTGTTTGTGGTCGGCACATGGAATATTGAGCATTTCGGAAGTGGGGGACGCGGATTTCCGGAATATCTCCCGAGCACAGGCGGGCCAAAATATGATTATCATACCGATGATGATATTGATCTGATCGCGCGGAGGATCCGGGATGGATTGAACGTAAAGATACTGGTACTGAACGAGATCAATGACGACGAAAGGGTCTACGTTGAGGGCGATGCCCCGATATCTCCAATAAACAACCTGGTTGAAAAGCTCGGTAGCGGCTATGAGTACATCATCACGGAATCCGGAGGAACCCAGCATATCGCGATCCTTTATGATACGGACGACGTGTTGCTGAATGCATACATGGAAGTTGAAGTGTCTTACCAGGAGATAAAGCAGAGGGATTCCCAGGCAAAGGGTGACGATATTTTCGCGCGTGATCCGCTCATCGCGCATTTCACCCTTCTCCGGGATGGTGTGGAAATGAACGATCTTCTTGTCGTCGGCCTTCACCTTGCGTCCGGGCAGGATAACCAGAAGAATCACGACGCCGCGATGGCACTCTTGATGGAGATAATCAATGATGCCCGTGCCGAGGGAACCGTGCTCCCGCAGGATGAGTATGACATTTTTGTCGCGGGTGATTTAAACCTTGATATCTACAAAGCCCCGCACGAGGAATTCGTGGGAATATGGGAAGCATCGGGCTACGATATGCTGGCGGAACCCGGGTATCCGTATACAAGGCTGAAGGGCAATCCATTACAACCGGGAAGCCGGCTTGATTACATCATCGTGTCCTGTTACAACGACGAGCATTCGGGCCTCCAGGGGCAGGAGGTTAACACTTCAATGGCGAGCGTAAGAAGTGATATTGTGGATAATGCGGATTACGGTAATTTCAGGCTGCACTACAGCGACCATTTCCCGGTTACCATACCGATAAGGGTCATGGACGATCTGGATTAAACTTAGTCCGCTGAGCCTTGCGTGCAAAGAGTTATTAGGACGTTCGCCCGGGTCAATTCAGGTACAGGGTGTATTTGCACGCGATTGACCCGGAGCCGTAGGGCCAGCCCCGGGATTCATCGGGGATTTTCATGATACCCGTCGGCACCATTAGCAGCTTCCCGCCTTCGAAGTAATAATCCTTCGTGGTGAAATCCATTTCGATCTCGGCAAAAATGCCATCCTCGTATGCGCGTTCCAGCTCAAGGACAATCGCCGGTGGAATCCTGAGAGTACGTGCGTTCACACCCGGCATCTGGGGAGTACAGATGAACGCGAATACCATCAGGAGAAGCAGCGGGTTTATATTTGCCGATTTTGTGTCGTGCACGTTAATGATTATACCACCTGAAATTACCTGTCGTTAAAAGACGCCGAATCGATTAGAATTAAAGTTCGCTATCACCGACATGAGTTATGATAATTTAACACTTGTATTGATCTCAAATTTGGAAGAACGCTTGATGTTCACACGAAATTTCATCTCTCACTTCATTGTAATTCTACTGGTCTTTGCAATTGCCGGATGTTCCGGCGGGGGCGCGAAACCGGTAGCACCGGATGTGCCCGGCGAACCGCTGAATGCCGCGAAGGACGTAATCGACCACCAGGAAGGCGCAATGAAGGAGAGTGAGCCGATGCTGTGGTTTACGGCATTCGATGATTCGAGTATAAATTTCCGGCTAAGGGTCGCCTGCAGGGATTACGTCTCGACATTGTATGTCCAGCATGAGCTTATAAAACGCCTGCATAAACGATTCGATGAGGAAAATATCGTCATACCATTCCCGCTCAGGACAATCGATTTCCAGCCGCAGCACATCAAACTGTTTCGAGAGCTGGCGGGGAGTCAAGAGACTGACGCTTAGCAAATTTTTAACGGGGACAGTCCATACGGACTGTCCCCGGGGGTGATTAACACTGATAGTGTCTTATTATGTTTGATTAAATAAATTCAACATATATTGTTTTATTTTAAAAAATATTGTGAAAAACGCTTGACACAATAATATGGCCCTGTTAGTATGCCCATCCAACTTACTCACCGAAGTTTCAATTAAGGTGAGGTTGGTTGCAGGGAAAGAGGCGAATGGATTAGGAGTTATGGGAAACGCAGCGCAGGGAAATTAATTCAATTAGTGCAGCAGACCCTTAAGGATCCAGGTGGTAGGACCTAACCGGGAAAGGGACTCAAGCCTGACATAATCCAAAGCCCCTATATCGGATAACCTCATCGCAGGTGCACATGCATGAGGGCCGAATCTATCAACCCCATCTGAGGATTGAAGCAAAACCAAATCGGTGAGAATAAGGAGACGCATCATGCGTAAACTTATTATTTTCGTAGCATTATTCCTGCTACTGTCAGTGCCGGCCTTGGCGGCGGACAACGATACGGTCGACGCAACCATTAATGTGTCCGAGGTATGGAATATTGAGTCATACTACAACCTCATTGTGTTCACCATCAACAACGGGGAATACGACAATGGTTGGGTCAAACCGGACAATGATGAGCATACCGCGATGACCATTAAGAGCAATAAGTACTATAACCTGAGGATTTGTCGTTCTACCCCAGCAGGATGGCCCACCGATTGGGTACTCTATGTTAAAGAAGGTGGCACGGCTTGCTGTGGCGACTACCAAGTCACGCCCGCCGGTGTTGCTGATTATTGGTTCATAGACAGGCCCCCTGCGAATGGGGACAACTTGTCCTTCTATTACATCATTTGCAACATCGAGTATGAGGATGACTGGGTTGGCAACCATAGTATGGACATCATATTTACATTGCAGTAGACCATCACATTAATCCAAAACACTCAGGTTATTGAGTGTTAATGAAAGGAGAATACGTATCAAGCGTAGAATATTTTAACGGGGACGGTCCCCAGGGCTGTCCCCGTTCTTGATGATGTGTGGCACGAAGAGTTTACCAGTGATATGCTCAAGTTTCGTAAGCCCGGATGTCGAGCCGTAGGGAAAGCCGGGTGCCGCCCACAAGTGAGACGGGGCGGAAAAAAGTCGAAAATCCTTGCAAACGGCAAAATGACATATTCTAA
>CBDVBS010000101.1:0-10086 GCA_965372275.1 uncultured bacterium
CATTTGAAGACGGAGACCCCCCTTTCTCCCCCCGTAACCGGGGGGAGATTTGCAGAAGGAAGCTACGAGGAGGTATTTTTCGATTCTTCTCCCTCCCCGTTTACGGGGAGGGTTGGGGAGGGGTCTTCATCTGTTTTCTTTGCGATATTTGTGTACGTGTGGATCATCACCGTTTTGAAAGAGATATTTTCTGATTGAAGAAGTGAGACCCCCCTTTATCCCCCCGTAAACGGGGGGAGATTTCCAGAAGGAATCTACGAGGAGGTATTTTCTGATTCTTCTCCCTCCCCGTTTACGGGTTTGGTTGAAGAGAGGTTTGCCCCCTCCCCGTTTACGGGGAGGGTTGGGGAGGGGTCTTCAATGGGATGTTGAGCATAATACTACGCACACTTCGGTTAAATAAGAACCCACCCCATCGATTTCCAGATCATAAATATATCCTGTACACGCTGTTTCCTTTAATCCTGTTAAAGCAACGGGCTTCAGGTCAGGACGGAAGATTACCAGATCGCCCATTTGAAGCGAAAATGCCTTTAACCCATAAAAACCCTCACGACTTTCTATGCGGTGTTTGCATTTTTCCTTAATGGCTGTTCGAACACACTCTAAATCCACCCCGACCTCGTGAGCGGATATTCGCATCACCAGTAATCCTAATCCATTCAGGAAGGCATCCCGCTGTTTGTCACTTGCTATATCATCTTCCGTGTAATGCGTTTCACCGTCGATTTCAACAACCAGTCGGGCTTCACGGCAGTAGAAATCTACGATGTAAGGGCCAATCGGATGCTGCCGGCGGAATTTGTAGCTGGTTCTCCTTGCCCTGAGGGCTGGCCAGAGAAGCCTTTCCGGGGGCGTTGATTCCCGTCGCAGTTGCCTGCAACGCTCTATATGGCCCGGTGGGACGCCGCTCCAGTCTCGATTGCCGTCAAGGGTTGGAGGTCGGGGATTGGAGAGTACAGGATGATCCGGTGTGAGAAGGAGCGTGCTATCTGATGCAGAGTGTTGGACCTGGATGAGTAGGTCTTTATACGATTTGCGTATGATTCGTGAAACAGGACTGAACTCACCATCCTGGCTTATGATTAAGTCGTTTTTCCGGATAGTTTCGATTGGGACAAGACCTCCCTTAATCCCCCCGTAAACGGGGGGAGATTTCCATAAGGAATCTACAAAGCTGTTTTCTTTACACGATTTGAGTATCTGCGGATATTCACTATCTTCTTGTGGGTCAACTAGTCTGTGTGCAGCTTCATCGCGTACATGCTGATCGCTTTGTACATGTGGATCACTTTGTACATGTGGATCACTTTGTAAGTGTGGATCACTTTGTAAGTGTGGATTACTTTGTAAGTGTGGATTACCACCGTTTTGGAAAGAGGTATTTTCCGATTCTTCTCCCTCCCCGTTTACGGGTATGGTGGAAGAGAGGTTTTCCCCCTCCCCGTTTAAGGGTATGGTTGAAGAGAGGTTTTCCCCCTCCCCGTTTACGGGTATGTTTGAAGAGAGGTTTGCTCCCTCCCCGTTTACGGGGAGGGTTGGGGAGGGGTCTTCATCTCTCTTCCGACAACACCAGATTTTTGTACCATTGAATAACAACCCTTTGCATTCCTTTCATAGACAATTATGGAGCTACTTATTCCCCTCAAGAGCCTTCTTCACTACAGTTAAAATATCTTCTGGAGAATGGCCGAGTTCCATCATGTCGCGCAGGAAACCGCCGATGAGCTTTTCAGTGAGTTTCTTCGTTTCAGCCCGGGAAAAATCGGCGCCTATTTTGCTCGATACAAAAGCTCCGACTCCACGCTGGGTCTCGATTATGCCGTTATGTTCGAGTTCCAGGTATGCGCGGCTTACGGTGTTGGGGTTTATCATCAGGTCAACCGCGACCTGGCGTACCGTGGGCAGCTTGTCGCCGGGACGCAGGCGTCCTGAAGCGACATGCTCCTTCGCCTGCTCGACGAGCTGAATGTATATCGGAATCCGGCTTTTGAGATCGAGTTTGAATATATTGCCGGTATTAGTCAAAACATGTTACCTCCCCACAAATATATCATAGGAATTGAAATTCGTGAAAATGGACAAAGCAGCAGGGTCCGTTTGAACCCGGCTGCTGAATGATATCCTGCCGGACGCGTCAATCTCAATTCACCGCCGCCCCCCCGCTTTGTATTGAACCCTCGATAAACAGGCTGTGCAGCTTGTCGTGTCCCCTGTGTATCAGCGACTTGACCGTCCCGAGGGGCTTCTTCAACCGTTCCGCGATATCGGCATAATCGTTGCCTTCGAAGTAGCGCATCTCAAGGACACGACGATATTTCGGGTCCAATTGTTGCATCTTTTTTCGAAGCAGCCTGTTTTCTTCTTTGCGTAAAGTCCGGGCCAGTGGGGAAAGGCCGGTCGAGGCGAACTGCAGCCCGTGCACTGATGTCCAGGGACGTTCATCATCTATCGAGGATACCGGCGCGCGTTTCTTGATGGTATCAAGGCAGATGTTGCGCGCGATCACCGTCAGCCACGATGCGAATTTCTCGCGGTCCCGGAGCTTGGGGAGGTTTACCAGACCCTTGAGGAAGGTCTCCTGGATGCTATCCTCCCTGTCGGCTCCGCGAAGGAATCGAGCTGTTACAGCTTCCACGCGGGAACGATACCGTGTGACAAGAACATCGTAGGGCACCGCCATCCCGGAGAGTGCAAGCTCAATGAGCTCGTTGTCGGGCATTGTCTCCAATACCTTGCGAAGCAGTTTCTTCTTATTTGGTCTGGTCATTGTACCTTTCTCCAATCGTTAGAATTGTTACAGACATAAAGCTCATTAACTAAGGCCATACTGTATTAATCAACTAATACAATAATACCTGAGTACAGCGGCATTGTCAAGAGATAATGAGGAATTTTTACGGTTTTTCCATTAAGATAGGAAGTATGGGTGAACGGAAAAAAGCGCTTGTTGTCGCGTATGATGTAATCGGGCCCCTCATGGCCGGGCCAGGACTTCGCTGCCTGCGTTTGGCTGAGGAGTTGGCGGCTCATATGCCGGTGGATGTTTTAATCGGACCTGGGTCATCACGTGTTGATGGCTCACCCGCCGGATTTGTTGGGCTCCCGGATGCCGGATCGGAGGATAATTTCCTCGCGGATTATTCGGTGTGTCTGGCATCATCGACTTTCCCGCTGACCCATCCCTGGTTAGCCGCATCGGAGATTCCACTTGCGGTGGACTGCTATGATCCCTACGTGCTGGAGAACCTGTTTCAGTATGCATCCGTGAAGTCGGAGGAAGCTAAGTTCCAGCACGAGAGGCATCTCAAGGCGCAGGTTGAGGCGCTGTTGAGGGCTGATTTAATACTATGCGCGTCGAGCAGGCAGAAGGACCTTTTCACCGGGGCATTGATGGCGTTGAACAGGCTGAACACAGATATCGCCTCGGAGCGGGACGTGGAAGATTTGATAAAGGTGGTGCCCTTCGGTATCGAGGAGCACGAGCCACCGGCAAGAGGTGAATTGAGGGGGAAGATACCCGGTTACGGCGAGGATGATGAAGTCCTGATCTGGGCGGGGGGAATTTGGGAATGGTTCGATCCGTTGAACCTCATACGCGCCGTTGATAAGCTGCGCGGATGGCATAAGAATATCAGGCTGCATTTTTTGGGCGTTAAGCATCCCAATAAGCATATCCCGATTTCAAAGAGAGCAAAGGAAGCAATTGATTTAGCCATGGAACTTGGCCTGAAGGATACTCATGTTTTTTTCGGGGACTGGATACCCGTAGCCGAGAGAGGGAAATATTTGAGGGATGCCGATTTGGGCGTCAGTTTTCATAAGACCGGATTCGAGACAAGATACAGTTTTCGGACAAGGCTTATGGACTATCTATGGGCGGAGTTGCCGATGGTGGTTTCGGCGGGGGATGACCTGGGCGAGGAATTCGCATCCTACGGATTGGGCGAGACCATCGTCAGAGCCGACCCGGATGCGATAATCGGCGTTGTAGACTGGTGGCTGGATAAAAAATCCCCGCCGGGCCTGCTGGAGAAATTCCAGTCGAAGAAAATGCAGTTCCGGTGGTCGGCAGTGGCTAAGCCGTTGGTTGAATTCACCCTGAATCCGCGTTCGACAAAGGGTTTACGGGGCGAGGGGTTCTTTGAAACCGAACTTGGCGGGATGAACCCGGCGGTGAGACCGGCGGGGATCAAGGATGTTGTGCGCCGGGTTATTCGCAGGCGGTAATTGTTTTGTAGCATTGTACAGAACCAGACCGGATGTAAATATGTCATATAATATTGGTGGATTGAGCAGGGGGACCGGGTTTGGTATCTAAGTATGAGGTGATCGCAGTATGCATAAATTATATTTTCTGATGCTCACGGTTTTCATATCTACTGTTCTTCTCGGTAGCACGGGATGTAAAACCGATCTGAGTCCTTACAGCGAACGTCCCGTTGCAAAGGTGAGCGCCGAGTCTATTTATAATACGAATCTCAGCCGCGAGGTTACTCACAGCAAGTCGGTTATCCGCACACGCGAGCGTAATGATTTCTTCGGATTTTCTCCGATAAGGGAACTGATGTTGATGCGGGAGAACCTTGGTTACCTGATCGAGCGTACTGCCCTGGTGCTGCCGGCCGGTGCCCTGAGCCAGGGAGAAATCAAGGCCATGGCGAACGTGCGCGCGAAAGAACTGGCGGAGGATATTTATAACCGGCTGGACGCAGGTGAGAGCTGGGATGAATTGAACGAAGAGTATTCATACTATGGGGGAAAAGACAACGGCGGAATCATGCCCGGGTTTGAACGTGATTACGGGAGGATGCCACAAGCATTTTTCGACATTTCACCCGGTGATGTTTACGGTCCGGTGGAAACGGTATGGGGTTTTGATATCTTTCGTTTAGACGAAATAACGGAAGGCGCGAATGGAGAGCAGTTTTATAACGCGCGGCGGATCCTGATACTGCCCGATGAAAAGGAAGTAAAAGCGGAGATGATCGATGATGTCCTGAGGCGTAAGCAGGTTGAGATATTGGACCCCGTTATCAAGGCTTACGATATGTACATTCGCGGGGAATACGATGATGCACTCACGTACCTGAAAGGTAAAGTACCGACCCCGGGATGGGTTGACCTTGGATATTATGTGCTGGCCCTGTGCGCGAGAGCTGCAGGCGACGCGGATTCATATTATGAATACCTTCTCAAAGCGAGGGAAATCGCCGCCGAGGCCGGCACGCTGCTGCCGTATTACGAAATGGAGATTGGAGATGTCTTCCGGGAGAAGGGTGACGATAAAGCCCTCGAACGTTATCGTGCCGCATATGACGGTTCAAGTAATGATTACGACATCGTCGTACTGTTGATAGAAAGGTTTGATGAGGTAGGGGATGAGGAATATGCCGGCATCGCCCGTAACCGTAAGAAGGAAATGGAAGAGTATATGAATATGACCAATACGACGGGGCCTGACGACGCAATAATCAAGACCGGGGATGTAACCCCCGATAAACCCGAATTCGAGGATCTATGAGAAACCCCCGGGGAATACGCGGCGTAGGGGTGACTGTGATATCCTTGTTTACAGTCATCGTCATTATTATCAATCCCTCCTGTGTCGGGGAGGAAGAATCTCCCATCGCTGGAGAAACCTACACACTTCCCGCCGGCATGGCTGTTGTCTACCCGTTCATCGAACAGGTGCCTTTGATTTACCCGGATGCGGGCAAGTATGTCACAAGGATATTCATTGCGGACCCCAAGGGTGGGTTCAAGAGGCTGCTTCTGAAAATGCATGGGAAAACCGGCATACTCACGCCCTCTTCCGACGGTCGCTATCTCGCATTCGTAAAGAGACAGATGGACCCGGAATCGAAGGACCATAGTGTCGTCCATATAATGTTACTCGAAGACGGCAGTATGAGGAATGTTTCCGGTTTGGATCCGCTCGCCTACAGGATATTCAAACCGCCGGATTTTTCTCCCGACGGCAAATGGTTGGTATTCGCGGCGGAGGATGCATCGGCGAGGAAGCAGGTCAGGTTATTCGTCTATAACCTGGAGAGGAATGAATTAACCCATCCGGATGCCATTGATAATACGATCACCCTCGATGACAACCCGCCGCAATTTTCTTCGAACGGGAAAGAGGTTTATTGCACCATCAAGTATTTCGAATCGGGCCCGTATGAATTCATCAGGCAGTTGATCGCATACGATATTGAGTCCGATACCTACAGGATCTTAGCCGAGTTCGATATGGATTCACGGCTCGGTGTCCCGATTGAAGGACCGAGGGGTGAATATATCTACTTCAACTACACCCATGCCGATTGGACAAATCACCTGGAGGTTCACCGGGTTCCGATCGAGGGGGGAGAACCGGAAACGGTATTCGATCAGCAGTATGTCCTCTACATCGTGGGATTCGCCCCCGAAGCCGAGGTGGCCCTTATGAGCTACCACATCCAGGAAACGAGGAAACACTTTTTCGCCACGGGGAATTATGAGGATGGGGAAGTGAATCTTATTACCGGGGACGATGAAGATATCGCTCTTTTTCCCGGCAACGGGCTTCAGCATCTTTCCCCTGACGGCAGCCTGATTCTAACGCTGTACCATGACATCGACTATGATTACGAGGATATAATGGTCATGGATTTGAATGGGGAGAACAGGTACAACGTGAGCGATACGGCTACATACAATGAAGGATTCGCCGCCTGGATTGAAATCCCCGAGGGAACAAAAATACCTGTCGGCGGCTACTTACTTGATTGAGGAATTCATATGTGAAAATCCTGTTCCTTATTTTCCCCCTGGTTCTTATACCGGCGCAAGCAGTCTTAGCATCCCCGGTTGGGGCCGAATCTCCCAATTCATTTACGGTTGAATTCACTTCGGATGACGGACTCAATATCACAACCAATATCCTCATCTCGGAGGAGAGGATATCCGGTCTCGTTTACAGGCTGGATATGGGGGAGATGGATGTTGTCGAGATCGAGGACATGCTGGAGGCGATTATCGAGGAGTGCTTCAAGGAACAGATGGCCCAGTGGCGTAAGTACGAAGGTTACCCGCGCCATTTAGCGGAACTGGCGGATATCGAGGAATTTGAAATAGACAGCACGAGACGTAACGGGTTTTACCAGTTGAGATATAAGATGCATCTTCGCTCACGGCATGTGATGCGTACCCTCGATCCGACATTCGAGTTCAACCGGGAGGACGACAGGATATCTATGTTTCTCATGCTGCACTTCCCGTTTCCCGACATCCCGCTTACCGGCGGGGTCTCGATTTACGAACTGGCACCGGATACGATGCAGTATATCGTTATCCTTCCCCAGCCATTGGCCATTCCCAAGCGGGAGTTGGGTGATATCCCCGGCTTCCTTTCGGCAACGGCTTATGGTGCGTCATTCTTAGTGCGTCCGGATGAATATTTGCCGATCAGGCTGGTCGGCCGGGTGAGCAGGGATGAATTTCCTTCAACGCGGAATGTCGTGGAGTTTGAAGTAAGGGATGATCATTCAGGCATGCTGAGTGCGAAGGTTTTCATGGCGAAGGATGATCTGAAGCGTATCTGCCAAAGCGGCGACGGAATAGAACTCGTGATGTATTGAATATCATCAGGGGACAATACGAGAACTCGATCGGGTTGACGCTGCCGGACTGGATTGAACATAGCTATATGATAGAGACGGATGAGACGTCCACGGATTTGATATTCAAGATTACAGTTGAGATAAATAGCCTTGTCGAAGCCAATGTGCTGGAGGGGTTTTTCGAGTATGCCGTGATCGGGGACTGGACATTCGTTGACCTCCCGCTGCATAATCCGTTTGATCCGGCGAAGCTGCCTTTCTGCGGGGGAGCCAATCTTCGTCTCGATCCTTGCACGTTCATCGTCACAATGCCGGGACGTATCAATAACGCGAACGAGATTCGGGGGACGGGACTTCAGTTCAAGGTTGACGGAGGCAGCGTGTGGTTTCACCTTCCCGGCGGGGGTAATGAATATGTGAGCGTGAGTTCCGATTCATTGGGATTTTGATCTCCGCCGGAGACATCCTTGAGTTTTGTCACCTATCCCATATAATAGGTTTTCCAATAGCATCAGTTTTCTGATGTAACACGGGTGTGTGAATATGAAGCAAACATACATATCGGATTTGGCCGAGCATGTGAGTAAGGATGTCACTATCAAGGGCTGGTGTTTCAATAAACGCTCGTCGGGGAAGATACATTTCCTGCAATTGCGCGACGGCACGGGACTCGTCCAGGGCGTTCTTGTCAAGGGTGAGATCAGCGATGAAATATTCGCCCGCGGCGCGGAACTCACAATCGAGTCGAGCGTGATCGTGAAGGGCATCGTACATAAGGATGAACGCGCGCCGAGCGGTTTTGAGCTTTCGGTTACGGATATTGAAATCGTACAGCTCACCGAAGATTATCCCATCGGTAAAAAGGAGCACGGCATCGGGTTCCTGATGGAAAAACGGCATCTGTCGATGCGTCACGGCAAGCCCGGTGCGATACTCCGCATCAGGTCGGAAGTTATCCAGGCGGTGCGTGATTATTTCTACAACGAGGGATACATCCTTTTCGACGCCCCGATACTCACGTCTAATCCGTGCGAAGGCACAAGCACGCTTTTCTCCCTTGATTATTTCGGGCAGAATGCATACCTTTCGCAATCCGGTCAGCTTTACGGGGAAGCCGGGGCGATGGCATTCGGGAAGATTGTCGTATTCGGCCCGTCGTTCCGGGCGGAGAAATCGAAGACCCGGCGTCACCTGACGGAATACTGGCATGTCGAACCGGAAGTGGCATACCTTACTCTCGATGACAACATGCGGCTACAGGAAGATATGCTCTGTTACGTTGTGGATCGAACCCTCGAGCGTTGCCCTTCCGAATTGAAGGAAATCGAAAGGGATATCTCGAAGCTCGAAGCCGTGAAGGCTCCGTTCGCGAGGCTGCATTACGATGACGCGGTGAAGATCCTCAACGATGCGGGCCAGAAGTTTGAATGGGGCGGCGATTTCGGATCCCCCGATGAGACGATTATCGCGAGCAAATTCGACAAGCCGTTCTTCGTGCATCATTTTCCCAGGGAGATAAAGGCATTCTATATGGCGCCCGACCCTGACGACGATCGTTGCAGCCTTTCGGTTGACTGCTTGGCGCCGGAAGGATATGGCGAGATTATCGGCGGCGGTCAGCGTGCCGAGGATTATGATTACCTTGTGGCCAAGATCAAAGAGCATGATCTGAATATGGCTGATTACGAGTGGTATCTTGATCTGCGCCGTTACGGCTCATGTCCTCACGGCGGTTTCGGGCTTGGTATCGAGCGATTGGTTGCATGGTTGTGCGGATCACATCACATAAGGGAGACAATACCGTTCCCGCGAACCATCGACAGGATCCTTCCATAGGCAGGGTGAAAAGAGTGGCAGGCTGGAAAGCCTGCCCCACATGCTGGGTGGAGGGAAGTGATGGTTGAGGGATCCTCTCACAAACCCGCTGATGATTAAGCGCAGGGAAATAATCCATGTGAGTGCGAATCGCAAGAGCATGCGCGGCAAGGTTCGCGAGATGGAGGCGTTCGGCTGGGCACTCGATGATTATGAAGAGACTGGAAAGAATATGGTTAGCATGAAATTCCTGCGCCCGATGGATATTTCCAACAGGGATAAGCTCAGGAAGCTGGAGTATGCGTTCAGCCGCCTGCCGGGTGAGAGGACGGTTCTTAATCTCAAGACAATCATCGGGACACTCATATGTGTGTTTGTTGCTTCTTTAGCGTGGACGGCATTGCATAACTTGTATATCGCGTTGTACGTACTCGCTGCCTGTTTTATCATCCTGGCATGGTATCTGAATGAGGATGAAAAAAAGCTTGCGCGCCGAAGGGCGATACTTCTTGAAAGGGCAACGTGGCTGACTGCGGGAGGAGAGGATGGTGACCGGGCTCCGGGTAAGGAACTGCAGGATACGAAGGAATAGTAACGTAGCCCACCATTCTTAACTTCATGTAGCCCGGTCAACCCCGTTGCCGGGAATAAATTCTGATATAATGGACAT
>CBDVBS010000102.1:0-10055 GCA_965372275.1 uncultured bacterium
CCATCGTTTAGGGCCAGGACTACCGGGGTATCTAATCCCGTTCGCTCCCCTGGCTTTCGCACCTCAGCGTCAGAAACAGGCCAGATAGCCGCCTTCGCCACTGGTGTTCCTCCCGATATCTACGCATTTCACCGCTACACCGGGAATTCCACTATCCTCTCCTGCTCTCTAGTGAGGCAGTTTCGAACGCAATTTCCGGGTTGAGCCCGGAGCTTTCACATCCGACTTACCAAACCGCCTACGCGCGCTTTACGCCCAATGATTCCGGACAACGCTCGCCCCATACGTCTTACCGCGGCTGCTGGCACGTATTTAGCCGGGGCTTATTCTCGAGGTAACGTCATTCGGGAGGCGTTATCTTCCTCCCTGTTTCTTCCCTCGAATAAAGAGCTTTACAACCCGAAGGCCTTCATCGCTCACGCGGCGTCGCTGCATCGGGCTTTCGCCCATTGTGCAAGATTCTTAACTGCTGCCTCCCGTAGGAGTCTGGGCCGTGTCTCAGTCCCAGTGTGGCTGATCATCCTCTCAAACCAGCTACCCATCATAGCCTTGGTGGGCCATTACCCCACCAACAAGCTAATAGGCCGCAAGCTGCTCTCGAAGCACGAGGCCCGAAGGTCCCCCGCTTTCCCTTTCACCACTTGTGAAACAAAAGGCGTATCCGGTATTAGCGGCCCTTTCGAACCGTTATCCCAGGCATTCGAGGTACATTACTTACGTGTTACTCACCCGTTCGCCGCTCAGTCTACACCTTCACCCGAAGGATCAAGTGCAGCTTCGCACGACTTGCATGTCTTAGACGCGCCGCCAGCGTTCGTCCTGAGCCAGGATCAAACTCTTCGAAAAGATTATTTTCAGATCCCGTTTACACGGAACCTTAAAGTCATATTAAACCTTATTGAATAAGGTTAAATTCTGGAATTGTGGTTCTCACCCGCACTCCTGCTATTTAGTTCTCAAAGATCACGCGCACGAAAACAGCCACTGTTTCCGCAGCCTAAGAAGTTTACCAGACTGTTTAACCCTTGTCAAGCTCCCTCTGGATTTTCCTTCATATAGCCTAAAAAACTACAGTCATTACAAAGAACAGATTCGCGACTATACACCTATTCCAATTACAATGCAAGCGATTTTCCGGGTTTTTCAAGAAAATATCATTATTTCAGCACAAACCTTGAAAAATTCCCGAAAATCGGCAAGGGCTGTGATTTGGGTTTTTTCCCCTCTTGTAGTAGAATTATCAAAAGGCAGGAGTATGAGGAGGGATTCCTTGAGACGCATTTTGCATATAGCACTGGTTTCGACTGCCGTGGCATTACTGATGGTTTCCTGTTCAGGCGGAAGGTCGATGTCGCCGCTCATTCCGTCTGTAACGCCGCCGGAGGTAAGGTCAACCGCAAGCGCGAACCGCCATTTAATCGGATTTTGGGATGTAAGTATTTCCGAAGACCGCTCATCGGCCGTGGTGGTACAAGTACGCAGCGCGCAGGTGCATCTCAATGTCCTTCACATTCTTGAAAAGGGATGCGACAATTGTTTAATAATAAATAATGTGAAGGTTTTGCCGTCGGGGGAGCTGTCGGCGGATCTGCATTTGAGGCACCCATTTCCGGGTCTGCCGCGAAACACCGGGTTTGATGTCAGGGGGATTCTGATAGCGGGCTCGGATTATGAGTTTCCTGCAAGCGGGAGGAGGATAGCATTGGGGGATGAATGCCTCAGGCTTGTGAACGCCGAAGGCTATACAACACTTTTCAATCCGACCGAATTTCCGGTGAATCAGGATTTACCTTATGTGTTCCAATACACCAAGGGGGAATACTCTCAAGGCGATGGGCCGTTTGATGCAACCCTGAATCCGTATTTAGCTTATTCGCGGGACAAGCCGAGGCGCATGTTCGCGGCAGGCACATCGGAAAACCGTACTGTCATACTTGACCCTCTGCCGGGAGAGATTCAGTTTGGTTATGCCGTGGATGCGTCGTGGGTTCCTGTTGCAGGCCCGGTTACTGATCCTTTGACTGATTTTCCGCCGGAAGCGAATTGCATCGAGGCGTACGCGGTCAGTGTGGCGGCGGGGGAGGTTTCGGAGCAGACGGGAGGCAAGGGGCATGTCGAGGTATGGGCGTATGACCACCAGGGGGTGGAGACGATCGAGTCGGTCACCCTCGAGATTCCTGATTTGTTCGCCGGGGAGTTCGCGCTGAGTTACACCGGGGACGCTCCGGACGGAGCGGCAATATTCACGGGATGGGTTCCCAACACCTTCGCGGCTCCGGAGGGCGAATATTCAATGCTCGTCAGGGTGAGTGATACTGCAACGGACCCGAATCTTGGCCCGATAGACGCGTGGCAGTTGTCGGCTGTCTCTGTGGGGGAGGGACCGCACGGCTGGGCGCGCACATGGGGAGGAGATGGCCTTGACGGGGGGAGCGGAGTGGTTGTTGACGAATGGGGGAACATATATATTACGGGATCTTTCGATGATACAGTCGATTTTGATCCCGGTCCGGGTGAAGATTATCACACGGCGACAAGTTATTATGGCGCTTTTCTGAGCAAATTCGACCCGGAAGGGAATTTTCAATGGGCAAGGGCATGGGGGCCGCTTACCGACACAACTTCAATAGGCAGTAGTGATGTAGTCGTGAATCCTTCAGGTGATGTGTACGTTACGGGATACTACCATGGCATCTGCGATTTCGACCCGGGACCGGGAGAGGATTTCCATCAGTCAGCGTCGGAAGATAAACATGATGTTTTCCTGAGCAAATTCGACACGGACGGCAATTTCCTGTGGGTTCGAGTGTGGGGAAGTGCGGATTGGGACCAGGGTAACGCTCTCGCAGTTAACAACTTCGGAAATATTTATGTGACAGGTCGTTTTGCGGGAACGGTGGATTTCGATCCGGGGGATGGAGTTGATGAACACACATCAAGTAATGATAACAGGGATGTATTTTTGAGTAGTTTCGACTCCGAGGGGGGGTTCTTATGGGCGCGCACCTGGGGCGGTGCATCGCAGAGCTATGGCTGCGGAGTGGCGGTGGATGGTTTTGGGAACGTGTTCGTGGCTGGGAAATTCAATGGGACTGTGGATTTCGATCCCGGTCCCGGAGAGGACATTCAATCAAGTAACAGCCCCGGAGTCAGCCCTTTCCTGAGTAAGTTTGATGATGCCGGCAACTTCCTCTGGGCACGCACCTGGGCAACTACTCCCGAGGGTAGTGGGGAAGTACGCGATTTGGCAGTGAACGCCGCCGGGGATAGTTACGTTACAGGCAGGCACAACGGCACAGCGGACTACGACCCGGGCCCGGGCGAAGATATACATTCATCATATAAAAACGCCATGTTCTTAACCAGCTTCGACACGGACGGTGATTTCAGGTGGGCAAGAACATGGGGGGATAGCCCTGATGCCACAGGGCGGGGGGTGGCATTACATGAATCGGGTAACATTTATGTCACAGGCCATTTTTGGGGGTTAAATATCGATTTTGACCCCGGTCCCGGTGAAGATTTACACTCCTCACATGACATCTATGATTTGGACATTTTTCTCAGCAAATTCAGTTACAACGGTGACTTTTTCTGGGCTCGTACCTGGGGGGGGTTAAAATTTGACACTGGAACAGATGTTGCTGTTAATTGTTCACAAAGCGCCTATGTAACAGGTTATTTTGGTGACCTGGTTGATTTCGATCCCGGTCCGGGGGAAGATATACATGATGGTGGTAATATTTTAGACGCATTTCTTACAAAAATTCTTCCCGATGGATATTGGTAAGATGTAATCTGTTTCTTCTTTCTAATCACCGTCGATTATGGCGTCAAGCCATATAGCTGTTGCATAATCGTAAGTTTCGTTATAATACATATCAGAATCGGTGCCCTCAATCAAGTGGTTTGCTGTTGGATAAATCCGAAGTTCAGTATTGCCGGGATCCTGGCCAAGAAGATCCCACAAAGCCCAAGTCTGAGCGACTCTGCCTAATTTGTCATCCACCCCATGATGGACCTGCACGTTATCGAGTAATCCCGCCCAGACCCAGGGGGAAGACCGGAGCAATCTTTTATACGCTTCAGGATAAGTCATGTCTCCATGCAAATACGGCTCGAGCACACGCGCGAAGACGTTGTAGTCTGTGTTGTAATAGTGATGTGTAAATCCATCTTCGGGGGGGTATAGGGATTCCGGTTCAGGGACATAACCATCATATTCGATGTACTTCCGGCACGATTCGGCGATGTCCTCTAAGAAGAAGTTGGATACGCTTCCTATAGTAATCAGCGCCCTGTCGATTTGATTCTTCCCGTAATAGTTATCGCGAATCTTGGCCAGATAGGCGGGACTTCCGCCCCGACTTCCGCCCATTATGCCGACTTTTCCTTGATCTAATAGTGTAAGTTCATCACCTTGGTAATTGACACAATTTTCGATGAGATCTTCGTTGTTTCTAACCACGTTAAGAAAGGCGAGAACATCATCCACGTCATAATCCGCAGGGCTGTTTACCTCTTCGTTGAGCGGTGGATCGGGATCGTATTCCTCATCGAACCAACAAAGCGCATTTCCCCGATACCTGGGAATGAGTTCGACGAATTTATTCTTGTAGTCTGTATAATACTCAAACCCACCAAGAGGTAAGGCGCCATCCTCGCTGACGAATCGTCCCCAGTGGCAGAAGACCATCATAGGCCACCCCAGGTCATTGGGCGGGAGGCCTGGGGGTATTCTAAGGACACCACACTCATCTATGTCTCCAACCTTGTACTTAATTAGAAGATAATATGGAATTGGAGGCATAATAAATTCTTCTACTATACCAAACCCATCGTCCGTGGTTTCGTGGTAAATGCCTTCCTCTCGTTCATCCCATTCATCAAGTATCTCCATCATGTAGATAAAATCTTCAAGGTCGACTGTAAACATGTTGTCTATCAACTCGTCAAAATCACCCACCAGCAGGCGGATATCTTTATACATAGTGTTTGGGTTGTCGTAAGGATCTTGATCTAGTTCATTAGGCAACGCTGAAGTGGCTCTAATCCTGGCATGGTAAATAGCTTCATGTTCATGTTCATCAATTCCATCAAAGGTTATTGTACCTGACACCCCCCCCTTCCACGATTGGAAACCATGTAACGTTCCAATCGTCTTCATAACCCGGTAGGCCGTATATGCCTTTTTCTGGATAATGTAATAACATTATACTGATATCATCCACATAATTTGGCGGAGAATCGTGCACTTCGGCGTAGGCAGTAATTGCTATTATCGGATCGTCAAGGTCTCCATTGAATACCATCGTAGCTTCAGGAGCATCAAGGAAATACGGTTCTTGGCAATACCCCGCGTCCGACGCGTCAACAGCGAAATTAATCCATGCGTCTTGCGGTATGTAATATTCGGGATATTCAGGGTCCGGAAACGTACCCTCCCACTCTAAGCCTCCACAGTTCAAGGTTAGATCAGGCGGTGTGAATCGGACTTGAAACTCCTCTGTAAGGTCGGCGTTGGGGGGGAGTATCCCATAATACATAAACGGGTTTGCCTCATCTTCCTCTAATGAATTGTCCCAGAGAGTAGTTAAGCCATACGCATTATGCAATCCAAGCGCATCTTCGTTCGTTATGATGATGCCCCTTACATCACAGAAGGTGGTATAAATATTGTTAGTTAGAGTGATTTGTAGGCGCCAGATTGCCCAGCCGCGAAAACCGAATGCGGGATTATAATCTTCAGGGCCCTCAGAATAGGGGTCGTCTGGTTCATAATCTACATCGACGTCAAAATCTGGGTCCCCCTCCACATGTACATGGGATTGAATAGTCCTGTTTATCCGTACTTCGGCGCCCGGTACATCTGACCTGAGATGTATCTCCCAGACACCTATCAAACTCCTCCCCGATGCCGATCTCAAAACCGGAGGGTTGGATGATCCGGTGTCGGGTTGAACCGGGTTTGAGCTGCCCTTGGAACAGCCCGTGATGGCTAATAAAACAATGGTTATGATGATTATCGTTCGGATGATGGATTTCATCGGCTTCCTCCCATGAGAGAGAATGGGAAAACACTAACACCCGATGCACCCAGTGTCAAGTGCCCCTAATATTCTCTACATAACAGACTGATCTTCTGCATAAGTTCAAGGGACAGAGCCGGGCCTATACTCCTATTCCGATAACAATGCAAGCGATTTTCCGGGTTTTTAGAGAAAATATCATTATTTCAGCACAGGCCTTGAAAACCTCTCGATCCCCTTTGCATAAAACCCATGAAAAAACCCTCTTTTCAGAGGGCTTCGATATTTCATTATTATTGGAGAGAATGTTCTAAGCCGGTTTATCCACCACCACGAGAGTAACCTTAGTGCCGTGGCCGGGTTCTGAACTTAGATCGAGACTTGCACCGATATCATCGGCGCGCTCGCGCATGCCGAGGATCCCAAACGAAACATACTTCCTCTGCGAATCCTCGAGCTTGCTTTTGTCATATCCTACTCCGTCATCTTCCACGATAAGGATAACCTTGTCATCGAAATACTTGAGATGCACCCAGCACGATTTTGCTTTTGAGTGTTTGCGCATATTACTCAAGCTCTCCTGGGCGATACGGAATATCGCTAATTTCAGGTCCGGGTCGAGTTCACGTTCCTCGCCTTCATGGATGTAGTTTATTTCAGTTTCATTATGGGCGGCCATCGAATTAATGACCCTCTTAATCGTGGCGGCAAGGCCGAGGTCTTGAAGTGTCATCGGTCGAAGGTCGAAGATAAACCCCCTTATCTCGTTCAACGCGTGTTGGGAAATCTCCTTCATCTTCCTCAGCTCGTCAGGCACTGCGTCCCGATTCTTTTCAAACACCTTCTTAACAATATCGAGCCTCAGGACAACATTAGCGATGGCCTGCGCCGGGCCGTCGTGGATCTCCCTTGCGATGCGCTGGCGTTCCATCTCCTGGGAACGAATGATGGCAGACGTACCGAGCGTGGCCTGCGTGGACCCGGCCTTTAAAGCCTTGATCTTCTTACCGTCAACATCCCTCCCGTTCATCAGGAGAGATTTTACCGTTTCGAGATTATCAATCGATTCGGTAAGGCTCTGCCGTGTCTCATCGAACAACGTTTCGAATTCACGGTTCTTCTCAAGCATCGCCCTGCGACGCGCCACCGCATCGACGTAGGCATTCATCTCCTGTGACGTCGCGTTCATACCGTTTATGAAATCATCGATATTATCGAGATCCAACTTATCGGATTTATTTATGCTCTTAAGAAAACGCATTCCGGAATTGAGGG
The DNA here is from genome assembly GCA_965372275.1 of uncultured bacterium. Classification (GTDB taxonomy): domain Bacteria; phylum JAJVIF01; class JAJVIF01; order JAPKYR01; family CAZSPL01; genus CBDVBS01. The sequence continues at coordinate 7,305 of CBDVBS010000102.1, forward strand.
CGTTCTTAATCTCGTCCTCGTAAACCGATATCTGGGCCTTCAGATCGACAAGCTGTCGTTCAACATCCTTGCGCTTGTTGACGAGCCGTTCGATGGCGGCATCGATTGACTGCATCACCATTTCCTTGTTTTCATAATCGTCGTGCTGTTTCTGTGTTTCCGTTTGAGTCTCCACGAATTGCCTCACATACTTATGTTAACGTTAACGTCAAGTGACAGAGACTGCCGTCACAAAGACACTCCCCCCCGAGATACCCCATTATTAATATCAGGTAATATGAGCCTATCGGGTCTGGTTCCGGGAAAATTCATGTGGTCCGTTAATGAAGGATATTCAACCGGTTAAGCGAACCCGGTTATCAGCCTTCCGATATCGAAGAATGTAATATAGATGATAAGCAGCAGGAGGAGGAAGAACCCCGCAATATGTATGATATTCTCGGCTTTTATGCTCACAATCGGACGCCTTGCGAACATCTCAAGGATAAGGAACACCATCCTTCCGCCGTCGAGGGCCGGAAACGGGAGCATGTTAATGATGGCGAGGTTGATGGTGATGATTACAAGCAGGTTCAAAAGCGACTGGATGCCGCTCTCGGCGAAGATGTAACCTATCGTGAATATCCCTATCGGTCCGCTGAGTTCCTTGACCTTCGCCCCGCCGGTGATGAGAAGTTTGAGGCTGTAGAAAATATTATCGATCCAATATGCGGTTTCCACGAAACCACTCTCAAGGGCTTCAAAGAATCCAACCTTGCGGGGGTCAGCCGCGATATAGAATCCCAGGCTCTGCAACACTCCAAGGTCTTCATCGACCTTCAGGTCGAGGATCACATCGAGGGTTTCATCACCCCTCTGAACCTTGAGCGTAACCTTGGAGTAGATATTCATAAAATATGGCGTATATGAAGACTCGACATACTCCCCTTCAACCAGGATCTTTCCGCCGACATCTCCCAATAATCCTGGTGGGATGATATCCTCAATCGGCCCCAGCTCCCATTCTTCCCTCGAGACATTCGCAAGTCCCTGGGGGTCATACAATAATCTGAACGATTTATCAGTGCCTAAAGCGTAGTAAACATACGAAAGACGCTGCAGCACAATATTACCGTCCAATGAAGGCGTGCTGCCCACGGCTAATATCTCGTCGCCTTCACGAAGGCCAGCCTTGTAAGCGGCACCGTCCTCATCAATATCATATACTTCATTATGCGCCCTCGGCTGCATCCTTATGCCCATCAGCCGGTGGTCTTTGCCGATATTGAATTGCTTAGTGACTTCAGCGCCATCACGGAGGAATGTTACCTCAAACGATACTTTATCGGTTGCCGGAACGAAGGGGTCATCTATGCCAAAAACATAATTCTCAACCGGTATTCCATCCACTTCCTCTTTGATAGGAGTCCCGTTGATACTGTAGACGATGTCCCCATCCTTAACACCCCTGAGTTGAGCCTGGGTGGATGTCATGGTCAAGGAGCTGTACTGCTCAACGAGGGTCACCTTCCAGTCGGAATTGTACGCGAATCCCAACCCTGTGTAGTTGATCATCCGGCGTTGAACATCTTCCCTCGGCAGGGCTAATGTCATATCATTACTGAAACGTCGTATATCGAGGGCAAGGTAATATTCCCCTTCCACTTTTACATACCTTTCAACAAGCTTCCCATCAATGACCCGAACATAATCTACAGGGAGCAAACCTAAATTGTCGGCTGTGCTACCTTTGTCAACCCTTTCAACTAAACCGTTCGTGTAGTATATGAACCCAAGGTTGGAATACCTGGCATCGAGGTCCCTTAGCCCCATCGGATTAAGTGTGAATGCCTTTTCCTCTCCCTGGCGAATGACGGTCAGTTTAACGCCGCCCTGGGTCTTACTCGCCTGCTGAACGAGTTGCTGAATGTTCATTCCGCCAACCCGGTTGCCCTGGATGGACGAGATGATATCTCCTTCCTGGATACCTGCCGTATAAGCGGGACCTCCCGGATTGACGCTCGCCACCTGGTGCATCTGTACGCCCCAGCCCATACGCAGGATGAAGATGAGGATTACGGCAAAGATTATGTTCATCAGGGAACCGGCCATTATTACAGCGGCGCGTTTATAGAGGGGTTGGAAATTGAATGCCCGGCGTCTTTCTTCTTTGCTCAAATCTTCCTCGTCCGCCGATTCCTCATCGATTTCCATGCCATAGATGCGGTTGAAACCCCCGAGGGGAATCATGCGTAACGTGTAGATGGTCTCACCACGCGTGAACTTCACGAGGGCTTTGCCGAACCCTACCGCGAATTCATCCACTCGCATACCCGATGCTTTCGCGAGCAGAAAATGACCGAACTCATGAACGGTAACAAGAATACCGAAACCGATTATGATCTCAACGATATAGAAAACTGAACTCGCCGATTTAAGTAGAAAATCCAAGGCTTATCCCCGTTGGTGACTTATCATTTAATATATTAATTATCCCCCAAATCGCTGATCCCATGAATCTGAAATCCGCTCAATGAGGGAAATCACGCAAATTAATTACATCCTGCTCACGGGTTGGACTGAATCCATTCATTAACCCGCGATTCGGCTTGTACTTTCAATTCGAGTATATCTTCATACTTATAATCGTCAATTACATCCACGTTATCAAGGACATACTTCACCGATGCCGTAATCGATGGGAATGAAATCTTGCCGTTAAGGAACAAACGTACCGCTTCATCATTCGCCAGGTTCATCGCCGCCGGTGCC
>CBDVBS010000103.1:0-10030 GCA_965372275.1 uncultured bacterium
TTGTCGAAGACTCCAAAAGGGTGCCACACGGAACGCAGAAATTGTTCACACGGCTGGTTGAAAACAACCGAATTGAAAGCCATTTCATATGCAATAAGATTTATTTCCCGGCATCAGAATGCCGCGTTACATAAGGTCAGAATGCGGAGATACATAAGTAAGAATGTCGGTTTATTTGACAAAAATCTATCAGGGTTCTATTTCGAGTTCAACCTGGACATCCATTGTCTGGTCTCCACGTAATATCGAGACGGTGATGATATCACCGGGCGTTTTCTTCTTGATCTTGTTCATCAACTGGCGATCGTTGAACATATTCTCGCCATCAATCGCCAATATGATATCACCATCAACCATGAGTACGTATGTGTAGAACCCGATCCTGAACATCACTTCTCGCGTACCGGCCTTCATATCCGCCTTGGCTGCCGGAGACACGGCTTCGACTTTCTGTACGAGCAATCCGTGACTGACACTCAAACCAAGCTGTCTTGCGAGATTCTCGTTCAGCGCGATGGTTGACACCCCCAAGAACGATCTCCTCACCCTGCCGAACTCGATGATATCCTCGGCAACTTTCCTGCAGGAATTGGACGGGATGGAGAACCCGATACCGAGCGACGTGCCGGTCTTGGAGAATATGCTGGTATTAATGCCGATGATTTCACCGGATGAGTTGATAAGCGGCCCACCGGAATTCCCGGGGTTGATGGACGCGTCGGTCTGAATCATATCGTCATATTCCGCCTCGGGTGTCCTCACGGGACGTCCGAGAGCACTTATTACGCCGACGGACAGAGTCTGGTCGAGCCCGAACGGATTCCCGATGGCAATCGCTCTCTGTCCGACACGCAGATTATCGCTGTCCCCAAGCACGGCTACCCAAGACGGATCGATTTCGGCTTCAACTTTTATAATCGCCAGGTCGGTGAATGAATCGGTGCCGACGACTTGTGCTTCCTCGAAACTGCCATCATGGAATGTGACCGAAACGGTTGTGGCTCCCTTGATCACATGGTTGTTGGTGAGGATATAACCATCCTCGTTAATGATCACCCCCGAGCCCGTGCCTTCCTGCGGAACGGTTCCATACCAAGGGTTGAATGTAAGCCGTACAGCGGTGATGTGCACCACTGATGGAGCAAGCTTGTCATAGACCTGTATCACATTCTCCTCGGTCCGGTCGAACGCTGAAGGAGATGTATTCGGCTGCCCAAGGCTTGTGACAGTTGAACTTACGCCTCCTGCCGAAACAGGAATCGCTTTCCCGTCGGGGGCTCCAACGGCGAGTGCGGATGTCACCATAACTCCCAAGAGAAATGCGGTGATTATGCTCAAGATCAGTACAGCGGTATTACGCATGTCTTTCTCCTTAACAATATTCGCGTCCCCTTATTATATATTCCCCAAAATATCCATTTAGTCAACACCATGTAAGAAAACCGGAAACCCCCGAAGGTTCGGGGGAAAAAGGTCTTTTACAGAATTGTGATATTTCAAGAAAATCGAAATCTCAGCTTTTGCGGATTTTCTTCTGCTCCTGCAGGGCCATGAAATCAAGCACCTGGCTGAGTTTGAATCTACGCTGTCCGCCGGGTGTACGCATACAGTCGAGGACGCCCTTGTTGGTGTAACGCCTGACCGTCGTCTTGCATACGTTGAGTATGGTCGCCGCATCTTCAAGTGTGATAAGCGGATCGAGCAGGCTTTCGATCAGTTCTTCGCGTTTCTTCTTGGGGTCTTCGGTCTTGATGCGTCCCTTGTACGCCTTCTGGTTGAACAGGGACATATCCTCCGCTGATTTCTTTTTCCTGCCACGTTTTTTGGTAACCACCTTCTCGGCCCTTACAGCCTGGGTTTTCGTGGCTTCGAACGCCGTCGGGTCGTCGTATGGCCCGACTAAGGACGCCTCATCCAACGTGCCGCCATCCCCTTCTCTCAACTGGGTCTCAAGAGGCTTGATATCACGTATTCTTCTCAGGTGTTCATAGGGGTCGTATTCCTTGTTCTGTTGAGCGATGGGCATTTCGACATTCCCATTAACCTCGGCTAATTCAGCTTCCCCGGACGAATCCGTCCCGCCCTTCTCCGAGTCCATCCTTCGTATCTTCTCGTCGGTCAGCTTCTTGAGAAGTCTCTGGGTTTCCTTCTGCTTATAACGCTGCCACTCCCAATAAGTTTTGTTTAATTTCTTCTCATCCTTCTTTGCCACGACTCACCTCATAAGGAAGTACAAGAAAAACCGTTACTCTTTTACATATCGCAATAATCCGGAGTTTCTTTACCAGCCTTTGATAATAATCTCTAAAAATCTTGAACATATTATCACTATCTTTGATGCCGCATGAGGGCAATATAATACATAAATCGCCTCAAAACGCGCTATTCAAGGTGCTTAAAGGGATTTAACCATTCTTAAAAACCGTCATCCGGAAGGGTACACTACACGGGCTATTAAGAGGTTTTAACATACTGCAGGCACAGAAATCTTGATATCCGGGTGGCACGGTCTGCACGAGTCTTCGAATGCTGACCGTGGTCTTAAGGGATACAGCATTACCCACGGTCAGCCCTCGCAAGGCCTCGGGCAGACCGTGCCATCAAGAACGAATATTTTATGCAACGTTAGGGTAAAACATAAAGCACCCAAAAATATTTCGAGGTTTTGAGACAGCCTCATATTGATGCCCAAAAGAAGTTGGATTATCCTTCTACATCAATCCCGTTGCCGACATCATCATCATCTTTCGGTTTTCTGATACGGTAACTTGCTTTGTTCTGGAGGATTTCGAGCTGTTCTGCGTCTTTCTTTTCAGCGCGGTGCTTGATATCAGCCTTGTCTTTATCCCTATCCCGTTCACTATTCTGCTCTTCAGGATTGAATTCCTCGACAAATTCCTGAAAATGCCTCTGCTTACCACCTGAATCGTGGTAATCACGTCTCTTCACTCTGCGAAGATTCTGGTACCGTTCGGTACGCATCTCTTCGCCACCATCGTTGAGTTTACGAATTGGAGTCATTTTACTACCTCCGGCCCGACTTGAGACTCCATCCACTACCTTTTCAAGTTATGCTCTTTCTTAGAATACTTCACCTCAACCAATTGTTGTGCAGCTACTAAATCAGCTCTGGACGTTTCGCAATGAATAATCTCCTTCAGGCCCAGTTCATCCCGCCAATTCTGAAGCGTCTCGTTGATAATCCCATCTTCATCGAAAGGCAGGTTCTCACGCCTGAAGCTCGTTACAAATTCGGTATGGGGTATGTCCTTACGTTCGAGCGGTACCCGAAGGTACTTCGACATACGCCCCACACGATCTTCTATCATCAATGTGCCATGATGCAGGATGGTCAGCTTCTTTCTTGCCTGTGCATTGCCGCCGACCTTCCTGCCATTAAGGTAAATATCACCGTTACCTTTTATATCGGCAGGATACCCCCTCCGCTTTAGCGCATCCACAAGGGGTTTGAGGAAAAAGTATACCGACTCCCTAATGTGGGAGCGGGGTTGCAGAACCGGGTTCATATACGGAACGATAATCGTGAAATTGAGTACTTCCGGATGGATGTAAACTGTCCCCCCACCTGAATGCCGCCTGATCACGGGGATTCCATCGGATTCGCAAGCATCGAGGAAAACGTCCTCAACCACCTTACGGGAATAACCGAGTACCACGGCTTCCTCGCATCGCCATAACCGGAAGAAAGGCCCTCCCCCATCCTCCGCACCGAGGTGGAGGGCTTCTTCAAGGGCCACGTTGAATACCGGGTCGGTATTCGTTGAATGGATCAGTCTGATGATTGTGGAGTCCACTTTACATCAATATGACGCGCCGCTCGAACATCATCAAGCCTGCCGACGGGAGTATTCCTCGGGGCACCGTGCAGGTACTCCGGGTCATCCTTCGCCAAACGTGCGATCTCCTTCATCGCGTCGATGAAGGAATCGAGCATATCGACGCTCTCGGTTTCCGTCGGCTCGATCATCAGGGCTTCAGGAACAATAAGGGGGAAATATACTGTTGGCGGGTGATAGCCCATATCCAGAAGCTGCTTGGCGATATCCACGGCGCGTATGTTGCATTCATCTTTCTGCAGGCAGGCCGAGAGTACGAATTCATGCATGCATGGCCTGTCATATTTCAACCAGTAATCAGATTTCAGGTTTTCCATCAGGTAACGGGCATTCAGCACCGCTGCCCCGCTTACCCTCTCCAATCCTTCCGCTCCAAGCATCGACATGTAAATAAATGCCCGTACCACGACTCCGAAGTTGCCGAGGAAAGTTTTCATGCGGCCTATCGACTTCAGCGGTTTGTGCATTTTATAGAGCCCGGAATCCTCATCGAATATTACAACCGGTTCGGGAAGGAAGTCGGTGAGATGCGCCTTCACTCCAACGGGACCTGAGCCCGGCCCGCCTCCGCCATGGGGGGTCGAGAATGATTTATGCAAATTCAGATGCAGGACATCGAATCCCATCTCCCCGGGACGCGCCCTCTCGAAGATAGCATTTGCATTAGCGCCGTCGTAATAGAGCAGGCCGCCCGCATCGTGCACCAGGTCGGCGATCTGCATAATGTCTTCTTCGAACAGCCCAAGTGTGTTCGGGTTGGTCATCATGATCCCGGCGACATCCTTCGAGAGTTTCTTTTTCAGGTCGGCAACATCGACAAGTCCGCGATCATCGGAATCGACCTGCACGATCTTGAATCCCGCCATATGCGCCGATGCCGGGTTGGTGCCGTGCGACGAGTCGGGTACGAGCATCAATTTTCGGGAATCCTCGCCCCTCTCCTTATGGTACGCCTTGATCAGCAGAAGGCCGAGGAATTCACCATGCGCCCCGGCGGCGGGCTGGAGCGTGAATGCATCCATTCCGAATATTTCGCTCAGCATATTCTGTGTCAGATACATCAAGCCAAGAGCGCCCTGTGTGTACTCATCTCCCGTGTATGGATGAGTATTCACGAAGCCGTCAAGACCTGCCACCACTTCATTCACCTTGGGGTTGTATTTCATGGTGCACGAACCGAGCGGGTAGAAACCGGTATCGATGCTGTAGTTCTTCCGGGAAAGCCCGACGAAATGGCGTACGATATCCACTTCGCTCACTTCCGGCAGCCCGGCGGGTTTTTCGCGAAGATATTCCTTGGGAATAATATCCGAGGGTGTGTTTTCCGGGAAAAGCTCCCTCAGTGTAAATGCTTTTCGCCCGGGGCTTGATTTGTCGAAGATCGTTTTTGCTTTCACTCGGAATCACCCCCTTCCATTTCTCCTGAAAGTATCATTTCGAGATCCTCGCAGAAGTCCTCCATATCACCGGGGTCGCTGCGTTCGGTTACCGACAGCATCATGCAGCCCTTGTATTCATCAAACCATTTTCCAAGATGGAAGCCACCGACGAAACCCAGGTCTATTAGTATATTGTTTATCTCATCCGGATCTCCGTCAATTCGAACCGCTATCTCATTGAAGAATGGTTTTTCCGGAAAGAGAAGTTCGATGCCCTTGATCTCACTTAACCTGTCTGCAAGTATCCTCGCTCTTCCCGCGATCTCCTTGGCCAGCAGGGGGAATCCCCGCTTACCGAAGTATGCTAAATACACACACGCCGTCAGGGCGCACATAGCCTGGTTGGTGCAGATATTGGATGTGGCTCGTTCACGCCGTATATGCTGCTCGCGTGCCTGAAGGTTTAACACGAAACCCTCATTGCCGTTTACGTCGATTGTTCGTCCCACCAGCCTGCCGGGCAGCTTGCGGATCAACGATTCCTTCGCGGTGAAGAACCCCAGCAATGGTCCGCCGAAGCCGACTGGTATGCCGAGGGGTTGACCTTCACCAACTGCCACATCGAACCCGATATGTCCCGGGGGTTTCAAGATACCTAATGCGATCGGGTGGTTCACGCTTACGGAAATTGCCCCGGCATCATGCAGCTTTCCGTTTATTTTCTCAAGCCGCGCAAGGTCTTCTATCACCCCAAGGCAGTTTGGATACTGGATGAACAGTCCCGCGATCTCCGGGCCTATTTTGGCCTCGATGGCATCATAATCGGTCAGGCCATCCTTGAGGGGTATTTCTTCGATATCCATTTCAAGGCCGAAATTGTATGTCGCCATTACTTCCCGATATTCGGGATGCAGTCCCTCACTCACGAGAACCCTGGTGCGCTTCCCGCCGAGCTGTTCCTTGATGAGCATGAGGGCGTCGGCGCATGCAGTGCCGCCATCGTAGGATGACGCGTTGCTGACATCCATTCCGGTCAGTTCGGATATCATCGACTGGTACTCATATATCGCCTGCAATGTTCCCTGGCTTGCTTCGGCCTGGTATGGCGTATAGGCGGTAAGAAATTCACCACGGGAAGTGATGTTCTTAACCACCGACGGGATGAAGTGGTCGTACAGTCCGGCTCCGAGGAACGACGAAATGTCGGATACCGTCAGGTTCTCATTCGCGAGCCCCGTGGCAAATTCGATGACCTCCGCCTCAGACAAAGGTTCCTGCAGGTCGCTGGGCTCTTTCTGTTTTACGGAATCCGGGATCGTTATGAAAAGTTCATCGATGGATTTAATCCCGCAAATTTTCAACATCTTTTCGATGTCCGTTTCCGAATGGGGTACATAAACCATTGCTTGTCCAAATCCTTTCTATCTATATCACACGTAAGTCCAATTTCAGAAATAAACAGTTGAATGAACGGGTTGTGTAGGTCTCCGACCTACACTCGCAGGTCAGAGACCTGCGATACCCAGCTTGACTGAAAAATGAGCAGCAAACCATATTGATCTAAGTCGGCACAAGGATAAACTAAAAGGGAGCATTGCTGCAAATGCTCCCTCCCTTTCCCATGGATTGATTTTCCTACTCCACGCCCCCGGATTCCACAAAGCCGGCGTACGCGGTGGCATCCATAAGATCATCAGCCTGGCGCGGGTTGGTCAATTCAAGCTCGATCAGGTAACCCTCGCCGTAGGGGTCCGTGTTCACAAGTTCCGGTTTTTCATTGAGTTTTTCATTCACGCCGGAAATCTTTGATTCGACCGGCGTGTAAATCTGCGCCGTGGTTTTGGCGCTGTCGATCATGATCGCTTCGTCACCCGCCGCGAACTCATCACCGACCTGGGGAAATTCGACATAAACTATATCCCCAAGTTCCGACTGGGCATAATCGGTAATTCCGAGCTTTGCCTTGCTGCCATCCACGCGGAGCCACTCATGCTTTTTCGTGTACTTCAGATCACTGGGGTAATCCATTATTTTTCTCCGTTTCGTTTACTTTTTACTCTGGTCTTTTATAAAAAGGCGTCTCGACAATTCTCGCGGGGAATTGTCGATCGCGTATCTCCACCATTACTTCCCCACCTGGTTCGAAATCTTCCGTTTTCGGAAGGTAACCCAACGCCACTTTTTCCTTCCGAACCGGGCTGAGGCATCCCGATGTAATCCATCCCACCTCTGCATCATCCCTGAACAACTTGTCATTGTGCCTTGGAATGGGGCCGGAATCAACCACCATGCCCCTGATTTTTCTTTTCAATCCGGCTTTCTTTATTTCGGCGAGTTTCTCACTGCCGATAAATTCACCTTTCTTCAATTTCACAACCCACCCCAAACCAGCTTCAAGGGGATTGATATCCTCTTCGAGTTCGTTGCCATAGAGGGAATAGCAAACTTCAAGGCGAAGTGTATCACGCGCCCCAAGCCCAATCGGTGCCAGATCATCGCCGCCGACTTCGAAGAGCCTGTCCCATACCATGCGGGCATCTTTGTTCTCCGTAAATATCTCGAAACCGTCTTCACCGGTATACCCGGTGCGTGCGATGATGATTGGGATGTCCCGCCACGCGAATTTTGTCAGGCCGAAATAGGCCATCCCGCTATAGTCCAATTCGAATACTTCACCGAGGATTGCCGAGGCTTTCGGTCCCTGCAGCGCGGTAAGGGCGATTTCATAAGAGCGGTTTTCGAATACTTCGGGGGAGAATTTCTCTTTTATCCATCCGTCAATCTTGACCTGGTTGACCGCGTTTACGACCATCATATAGTTATCATGGTCGATCATATAGACGATGACATCGTCACGTATCCCCGCATTGTCGTTCAGGATCGCCGAATATTGCGCCTTGCCCGGTTTCAGCTTCGCGATATTATTTGTCGTGAGTTTCTGAAGGACATCGAATGCCCCGGGTCCGCGGAAGAAAAGCTCACCCATGTGGGTTAGATCGAATGCACCGGCGGATTTACGTACCGCCATATGCTCCTCCGTCTGCGATGTGTACCATATCGGCATCTCGTAGCCGCAGAATTCGATCATCCGCGCGCCGAGTGCGACGTGCGCATCATAGAGGGGGGTCCGAATAGTGTTTTGATTTTCCAAAGATGTACCTTTCGTATTCTTCTTCACGAAGGAAATTCTTATATACCTTAGTTACTTTGTACACATAATTAATGGTCTCATCGAATGGAGGGATACCGCCATACTTCGACACCGCGCCCGCACCCGCATTATAGGACGCCAGTACGTAATCGTAAATATGTTCTTCCCCCGCCCAGCGTTCAAACTCTCTCTGCAGGTATTCGTACGTAGCCCTGATATTCTCCGCAACATCAAACGGGTCATCAACACCGTGGCTCTCAGCGGTAAACGGCATAAGCTGGCCGAGACCCATGGCCCCGGCATGGCTCACGCAGTCGGGCCTGAAGGATGATTCACATGCGACGAGGGCCATCACGAAACGTGCGTCGATTTCCTGGTATTCCTCCCAATAGTAGGCTATGGCGTCAAAAATTGAATTCGTGGTTTCTTCATCGAGTCTTGGGTTGTAGTACAGGATTACCGAAACGTATGCTTCACGCACTTTAGCTTTGGAAAGGTCAGACACAATCGGCGGTTCCCAGTCCGGCGGGCTGTCGTTAACCTCGACAATTAAGGGCCCTTCCATCGCTTTGTCGATTGCAGCCTGGTATTCATCGGCCCTGGCAATGATGCCTTCGATGGTTGTCTTCTCCACGTCGTTGAGTCCGTCGAAGCCGTCAGGGGGATAGTTTCTTGCGCCAACGAAGTAGTAGGCGATTATGTCCCTTGAATCATCACCATAGCTGTCCTTAATCCGAGTAAGAACGTTCGCCACCCTTTCGAGGTCTTCCCATACACGCGGGAGATGGGCATCCGCGAGGGTCAATGAGGTATCAATATGGAACTGGTAAAGCCTCGCCTCGGCCTTGGTATGTTCATCCTCGTAATGGCAGACCGCCGTGATCAATCCGGCGTCAAAGCCACTCGACAGTGCTGTCTCGATGAGCTTCTTCGCAATTGCTTCCCGGTCGCCATAATCGGGGTATCCTTCAACCATCGCGAAATTGTAATTGTGGAATATCTCCACCAGCTTGTTTACCCTTGGGTCGAAGGGAGTAACGGTTTTCACTTCGCCTGGCTGGCCGAATGCAGGTATGACAGCCGTTAAGACCAAGCAAATAAAAACCCCAAGGTATAAGCTTGGGCCTCTTTTTGCTCCGTTACCGGGCTTCATATGCATATCTCGAACCGTCGTCCTGATTCCTCCTACTCGATTCTCCCGCAGATATCTTTATAAATTTCCATTGCATTGCCGTACATCGACTTCAGCGCCACCAACTGCTCCACTTCACCGGCAACCCGGACCCGGTTGGTCAGCAAAGCGGGTATCAGGTCGAGGGTCCCCGACCACAGCTTGTGAGCGGTTTCCCAATCCATTTCAAGTGTCGCGTGCGGGTCCCTCGAACCTTCCGGCTCAAAAAAGACCTTACCCGCACCCTCACTGAAACTGAGGAACATGACAACCTCGGGATGATCGTATTTTATCATCACGGTTTTTTCCAGGCCTTCCATGTTCTTCTTCATGTCCTCCATCTGGAAGACCTTATCGAAAAGCTGCTGGAATATGTCCTCAATTATTTTCGGGTCCTTAGTCGGAACCATTCGATTAATCCTTTCGCCTCAACCGGCAATCTGAAAATTGCATTTATTATATCCCCCTTGGC
>CBDVBS010000104.1:0-9838 GCA_965372275.1 uncultured bacterium
GGTAATAGCCACCTGTTCCACCTTCGCCCTTGTGGACGTGTGAAATAATCAAATTTCTTACATCCAGGTTTGTGCAATCAATGAAGTGCAGACCGTAAGCGGTTCCGTAATAATAGGTCTTGTCAACATCGTAAATGACGGTATTGACCAGCTCGACATCGGTGGAGTTTGCGACCCTGATGCCGTATACATAGTGATAATTTCCGCCGGTCACATCTTGAACAATGCTGTTCTTAATCTGTACGCCATCGGAGTTGTTGATATAAATGCCATGCGGATAGCAATAACCACCGCCAAGGTCGATTATGTCGCTGGAGAACACATGGTGAACGGTTGTATGTTCGATGACGACATTGTCGCCTCCGGCAGCGTCGCAGTTATCAATTTTAATTCCGTAGAATGTCGCATACCCGTAATCGGTGTTGTTGTTCAGATCATAGATTTCCACACCGTCCAAGTGCGCAAGCGAGCCATTTCTCAACCAGATTCCGATACAATCGTAATTGCGAAGGTTGACGATTCGGCAGTCGATAATCTCCGGCGATGTCCCATTGCAGTCAATTCCATAGCGGCGACCATCGATCTTGAACCCTTCAATAGTGGCGTCATCCGCACCGGTTACAGCCGCTCCGGAAGTGCTGTCGTAATTAACTGTCGCCTCGTCACCGCCATCGGATGTATCCCAGTTCTGGCTTTTCAGGATGACATTGCTCACCAGTGTTATCGGGCCTTCATAATCATTGCCCGAATCGTCAACCCAGACCTCCCAACCGGCAAGTGCCGCGGCAAGGCCTTCCTGGATGGTGTCGTATGGATACTGCATCGAGCCGTTCTCGACGCCGGTATCGTTGGAGTCATCGACATAGATCATCTCCATCGGCCCAGTTGAGACCGTTGTCGAATGAATGAAATATGCCGTGGTGTTGACGCCGGTTATGAAACCCTGGAAATCCTCATTCTCGCTGACAACGCTTATGAGGATATCAATTAAACCGGCCGAGATGGGATTTGCGTTGATGATATCAACAGCGTATGTCGAGTAGCCGACGCCCCCGCCTGATGGAGATGTGACCGGGACTGCATCGAAGTTCCCGGGGGATTCAACAAGCAGGCTGTTCAATCCGGCATCGAACCAGTCATAGACATCAATGCTCATATACAGGTCGCCGCCGGAAAGGTCGCCGTCGTTGTAGAGGGTGTTCGAGATTTCGGTGACGCTGATACGCCATGCTTCGTTGCGGTTGGCGGCAGCGCCGAAATCGTCGGGCGCCATCCATGGAGGGTCTCCCGTGGGAAACTGCCAGCATGCGTCAATGGCGTAATTGAATACAAGGCCGCTGCCCTTTTCGATGATGTACTTCCGCACGTTCTTCTGCCCCGCGCTGAACATGCCCCGTCCTGAGGGGTTGATATTCCCGATCGGTTCATCAATATCGAGCTCATCGCAGAAATATTTGTAGCCGTTGACGGTTCCCGTGAAGCCGCCGGTTGCGTAGGGGACGCCAAGCAGGCCGTCGTTGTATGATTTCATCGTCCCCTCGTTCACAGGGAACTCGGTCGGGTTCCACCAGCGTGAATAGCCGTCCGGGTTAAGAAGCCGCGTGTCACCTTCCCCAGCCAAAACGATATCGGAATCTTCGAATCCTGATACCGATCCGCTGGTGATGAGAATTCCGCACACATCGAAACCGGTGAACTGGGTCAAACCGAGAAACGGATGCCTCAGGCCGATATCCACCTCAATAATATTCCCGTTGAATTCAATTCCCTCGATTGTAAGATTGGAAAACGGCGGGGGTTCAAGAAATTTGATCGCGTTGAGATGCATCCCGCTTCCACGCAGGGGCACCATTTCGAGCGTCCGCGCTTCGGGGTCGGCAACGAACTGCCATACTCCCCAGCAGCCGTGGCCGTTAACCGCATCAACTGATTTCTCCGCCGGGAATACTGGTTGGTTTGCCGTGCTTCCAGAACAGCCAAAAACAAACGTTAATGCAGCTAATAATACAATTGTTACAATCGTTCGGTTCCGCATAAGACCCCTCCGGGAAATATTTCTTACCATGATATTAGATGTAAAATCCTTTCAACTAAATATGAATTGGGAAATAGCTTTCCGATACGGCTCAAATGCTTGCATTATTCTTTAATAGCATCTAAAAGGATAGTTACATACATGGAGGCTTGGTTAACGTATGTCGAAAAAGAAACCGAAAATCCGGACGAAACGCGGCGGGAAGGAATCCAAACGAGCCAAGCGTCGGCATCTCGATCTGATAGCCCTCGGCGGGGTCAATGAAATAGGCAAGAATATGTTCGCCCTCGAAACCGATGATGAGCTGCTCGTCATCGATTGCGGGATGTCGTTCCCCGGCGAGGAGCATCTCGGGGTCGATTACCTCATCCCCGATTTTAACTACCTTCTCAAGAAGCGTAAGAAAATCGTCGGCATCATACTCACCCACGGCCACGAGGATCATATCGGTGCAATTCCGTTCCTGCCGGAGCAGATAAAAGTCCCGGTTTACGGCACTCCGATCACGGTCGCTTTTGCCGAGAGCAAATTAGGCGATTTCGGAAGGACGGGGGAAATTGATTTTTATGAATTCAAGGCGGGAGAAGTGTTTGATGTCGGTTCCGATTTCGAAGTCGAGCCGTTCCATGTCAATCATTCCATGCCCGACGGGGTGGGATTCGCAATTCGCACCAGGGCCGGATTGTATGTGCACTCCGGCGATTTCAAGATCGACCAGACTCCCGTCGATAATTGGAGCACCGATTTCGCCAGGCTCTCCGCTCTCGGCGAGGAGGGCGTCGATTTCCTCACGATAGATGTCACCAATGTTGACAGGCCTGGTTATACGGCGTCCGAACGCCATGTCGGCAGGGGCATAAGGCAGATACTCGACAAATATCCCGACAGGCGAATTTTCGCGGCGATGTTTTCATCGAATGTTCATCGCGTGCAGCAGGCCATCGATACTGCTTATCACTTTGGGCGCGTCACCGCGCTGATGGGACGCAGTATGCTGCAGAGCGTGCATATTGCGTTGGAACTGGGATATCTGAAAGTCCCGGGGGATGCGCTCATTGACGGCGACAAGATCAACAGTTACCCGGACAGCAAGGTGATGATTCTCGCCACGGGCTCCCAGGGCGAACCAATGAGCGCCCTGAGGCGGATGAGCCGCGGAATGCACAAGGTCAGCATACGCGAGGGCGATGTCGTCATCATCAGCGCGCGCCCGATCCCCGGTAACGAAGCAGCGGTGTGGCATACCATAAATGACCTTTACGGTCTCGGTGCCAAGGTTATTTACCAGGCCGGGGAAGTGCATGTATCTGGTCATGCTTCACGCGAAGAGATCAAGATGGTGTGCAATCTCCTGAAGCCGAGATGGGTGATGCCGTTCCATGGTGAATTGCGCCATGTTGCCCAATTCAAGGAACTGGTCGAGGATATGGGACTCGATGACGATGCATTCATCCCACCGGAACTGGGACGTCGAATCTCCATCGGGCAGCGGAAAGTGAAGTTTGGCGAGCGCGTGCAGAGTGGGACACACCTTGTTGACGGCTTGTTTGTCGAAGAGGAAGGCTCCGAGCTGCTGATGGAACGCCAGGAACTCAGCCAGGGAGGGGTGCTGGTGGTGAATGTGCTCGTGGATGCCAAATCAAAGAAATTCAAATCGGTCAATGTTGCCAGCAGGGGTTTTATCACCCCGGGCGACGAAGATATCCTTGGGAGAATCACCCAGGTTCTTCTCGACAGCCTGAAGGCAACGAGGGAAACCGATTTCGTGGATTTCCCGGCATACAGGGGGAAAGTGGATGAGAAAATGGCGAAGTACCTCTGGAAGAACACCAACCGCCGCCCGAGTGTCCTGACGAATATTATTGAAGTATAGGAAAATAGGGACAGTCACCTATTTTATTCCCTATGTGCTTTTCCGAAGTCAAATGTATTTTCATAAAATAGGTGACTGTCCCCATTTTCCTAATCAATCAACGGTTTGAGGAAAACGTGCATCAACGCCTGGGGAGAATAATCGCCGGGTTCAACCCATCCATTCAACTCTGCAAGTTCCTGTTCGTTCAGCAACGTACGCCATTTCGCGAGATGCATCAGCGCGGCATTCCCCTCAACCGTTGAAAAATGCTCAACACCATTAGCAACAAATCCAACGCGGCAATATTCCATCGCGCGGTCAATTGTCAGACGAAGCAATTCACGATCCAGCATATCGGCACCGGCCATGTGTTCCCATGCCATAATGGCGAGATACATGCCATCATCAATTGGGCCGTTTATGAATTCGAAACCCGCTTCCCCAAGAGCTTCCCTGAGGGAATCCTGCATTCCTGTAAGCACCGGATGCGCTACGGTGAGAAGTTCTTTCCATTTCTCCGGCGACTCACTGATAGTCAATTCCCAAAGGAATGCAGCGGAGTATGCTCGTGCGAGGTCCCCGTCTTTTGCGAAGAAGGCGTTTGGGGCGAACGCAGCATTTCCATCAGGCAGTTCCTTTTTCAATTCAAGTAGGAGGAGCCTGTCGAGGGTATTCCTTGCACCGTCGAAGATAGTATTACGGTCAAGATCAGATACCTGCAAGCTGATGGTATCCATACCGATTGCAGCCCACGTTAATGCCTCCAGCGCATCCTGGTTGTCAAGCCCGCCTTCTGGAACCAGTGCCCGGTCGATCTCCTGCAATGCCAATGCAAGATACTCCTTGTTGACTGTGGCGTGGGCCGCTACCGCAATGTAACCTGGAGAGACCGGATCTGCTGGATGATTCTGCTTCCCGGCCTGGCTCCACAAATCTCGGGACATACGCACAACCGCCTCATAATGTCCGGTTCCACGTTCCTGGGAAAAAATCTGGGCGGTACGATTATCACAAATAAGCCTGGGACGTTCATCGGGGCCGATTTCAATAGCGATCTCAGGTGGATCATAGATACCCTCGACGGTAATCTCAAAGAACGAGGCAGCTTCAATTCCTGATTCGCTTGATGTCTCAGTTGAACTTTCCCGCTCACCGTTACCAGGCTTTTCGCCCGAACATCCGGACATCGCCACAAATGCGAGAATGATCAGGAGAAGTGACAAGTAGTAATTTGCCGCAATATTAAATATCACATGTCTTTGCAATCTCATATTTCAATGATAGAATACCTGATTGAATATCACAACGGATGGGTGATTTATGATGTCGAAGTTCAAACTGAGCCTTATCTTGATTTGCGCGCTTGTGGCCCTCGTGGCATGGAGTTGTGCACCGCCTGAATCTGCACCCAAGGAAGCAGAAGGGGAAGCAGCTACTACCGAGACCCCTGCCCCTGATGTGGAAACACCTGCGGCAACGGGTCCAGTTGTCGATGAGACAGCACCGGCTACGGAACCGGTTACTGTTGAAGAGCCGGTTGAGGAGCCCCCGGTCGAGGAACCAGCTCCCGAACCGGAACCTGAGCCAGCCCCCGAGCCCGAACCGGCACCAGAGCCGGAGCCGGAACCTGAACCGGCCGATCATCCCGGCAAGGCAGTATTCATGGATAACTGCACAAGTTGCCATGGCCTGTCAGGCGCCGGCATCGACGGTGGAATGGACCTTGCCGGTTTAGCCGAAGACTACGATGCGGGCTCGATTAAAGTGAAGCTCACAGATCATATGGGCACCACTGTATCGGGCGGCGCGCTCGACAATCTGATTGCATTCCTGTTGAAGTATTAGCCGAAAGTTAAGACTGACCAGGAATACATAGCCCTGAACACCCGCCCCAAACAGGCGGTGTGAGGTTGTGTCTCTGACTAAGAGACCAGGTTAGAAAATGAAAAACCCACGAGATAGCTCGTGGGATTTTTTTCATAGTAGCCGCCGCAAGGTTGATGAGCACATTGAGCGGTCCGCTTACCGTTGCTTCCTTCCGGACCTGGCGGAGTTCACGGGGCGCAATCGCCCGCCCCGCGACGACCATCAACTATTATACCCAAGCTTCACCGTCTCGGCAAACATGAAATATCTGATACATGGGAAATTATTGCTTGTGAATTTGGTGACAAAATAGAGCCGGTGTTCTTTATCAGGTCAGTTCCCGCGGACCGGTGTTGCCGTTATTGTTCTTGATAAGCCCCATTCCGATGAATAGAAAGTGGAAACAGAACCAGATCGTGTGCCATAAAAGAGACATATCATATCCGAATGAACGCTTTGAGATGTAGAACAGGTCGTAGTGGAGTTTGCTTCGTATCTCGAACGAGTCCTTCTCCTTAATCTGTGCAAGCCCTGTTATACCCGGTTTTACAAGATGCCGTTGGCTGAACCTCGGTAATTCCTTTGAGAATTTATCGACGAAATAGTGTCGCTCCGGTCTCGGTCCGACTACGGACATATCCCCCTTGAGAACATTGAGGAACTGTGGGAGCTCGTCAATTTTCGATTTACGGATGAACCTTCCGATCTTCCCCGGACGGGAATCGCCGTCAACCGTGGTGATGACCGGACCGTTGGCTTCGGCGTTCTTGGGCATGCTGCGGAGTTTCAGCACCGTGAATTCCCTGCCGTCCTTACCAACTCTTTTCTGCGCGTAAAACATCGGCCCGGACGATTCGAGTTTCATAAATAACCCGCAAATGATTATGAATGGGAAACCGAGGATCATGAAGAGGATGGAAAAGAGGATATCGAAAATACGCTTACCTGTCTCGTAACCGAAGTGCGAGTTCACCGCAATTTTCGCCGGTACTTCCTGTGTCGAAGCCCCGGCGAGTTGATGCTCTTTAACCGTCATCGTAAACCTCTGACCGAACCTCTAATTGTAACATACATAAAAGCCCATTCGGCAGGGTTGCCTAAGCATTTTCTTTGATGCCGTTAGTACCGGATTAAATCGGTTACGACCGTAAGTAAGCAGAACATTTTATAAATTCTAAACTGCATTTCCAGCGGGAAATAACTTCCGATCCCACATCAAATCAAAGCTCATCACAAAAATATTGTCCTTTTTATAATCATATTTATTCCTGTTTAACTCGTCGACATGCCGAATTCGGCGGGACAATACGCGCACGATGGGTATATATGACCCGTGGTGAAAGGGGACTGAGACGTGAAATATCGGTTTTTTCACGCATGATAACCTGCTTAAAGTGCCATCAAACCCGCATTAGATGCCCTTTTGGGTGATTATACCGATTCGGAAGAAGATAACGCATCATACGGCATGGAATTTGCATATGTCTTATACGCTGACGTTGGCATGTGGAAAGGAGTTAACGGTGGAAAACGAGATGGTATTCGAGCACCTTATTCTTCCAGTCGAGTTCGACGAGGAGATCCTCCGCATTCTGGAGGAAGAGGATGAAGATTGGGATATGGCCTATGCTTACAATCCCAATTATCCGATGAATTGACAAACTTTCTCACAGATTCCATAAACAAAAAACCCCGGTTAAAGCGGGGGTTTTTTACTGCCCCTTATCAACCAAAGCTGTGATGATCATTATTATCGGGAATCCTGTTGCACGGGCATCACGTATCGGCTTTAATTTACCATGATGAATTCAACACCTACAGGAAGTGCAAACGTATGCGCGTTTATCGAATATCGATCCCCATGATCTCCATGGTGGTTATGGTTGCATTATTGTTTAGCACGGGATGTTCATCGGGCGGGGTCTCGGATATCCCGGGAGGTCTGGACACTCCGGTGGCCAAGATTGACGGGGGTTTCATAACGGCCAAGGAACTGCTGGAACATCCGCGCGCCCAGGATATCGTCGATGAGCTTATATACGAGAAACTCATATTGAAGAAGGCCCGGGAGTTGAACCTGGAGGTCAGCGACGAAGAGGTGCTCGCGACCATCGAAAATTATGCCGCAAGGCAGGATGGCAGGCGTGCATTTATCGAGGAGCAATGGGAATCGGGGCTGACCCTTAACCGGCTGATTGTACTCGGCAGGATTACCATGCTTGAAGGAATGATCATCGAGCAGAAGATAGAAGATCCTTCACGGGATGAGGTTGTTGAATTCCTCGAAGGACAATTCGGGGAAATGCTTATCAATGCAAAAGCTTCGGATCTCGGAATATCCCCTGACGATGTCACCGTGGAAGATGTCTATGATGATGCATCCAAACAACTTCGCGAACTCAAACTGAAGAAGGCGCTTGAAAGCAGAGCCGTTGTTGAGGATGTGCTCCGAAGCGGTCACGAAGTGGTCAACCTTCTTCGCCTTACCGCAAAAGACGATCCTGAGGGAGAAACCTGGGCGGCGGCAGACGCTGGTTCTTCCACGGAAAACCCCGATGCTGAAGCCGATAATGAGGGTGATGAGAAAAAACAGGGCGGAAATAGTGAAATAAATGGCAAGGAGGGGGCGTAAATAGGCCCCTTGCAAGCCGGATCACGCAATAATCGCAAATATTTCCTGAAAACATAAACAAATGTATAGGCGTTATGAAATCATCGAATGCGTGTATCCCTTTGATAATGGGGGATTGGGAATCATCCAAAAAAACCGGGGATTTTCGTGAAATATTTCGCAAGATATGTAGCATTTTCAGGATTGTTGTGCTAACATACTGTTGCAGGTGATAAATGCATTGATTTAGTACCTGCCTTAAATTGAATGGCCTCCCTTTCCATTAGAACCCCGGCTCCCCGCCGGGGTTCATGATTTTATTATCCTGGGATGGGGGAAAATAAAATTATGTGAATTTTGGTGCATTGGCTTGACAAAAGAGTAGAATCCACGTATATTGTTATTGAAGTTTGAGATATTAATTTGCACATCAATCGGCCTCCCTTTCCTGATAATTCCCGGTCTTACGGCCGGGAATTTCCTTTTACCGGAACACCTTTATTAACAGGGCTTACGTGACATACGGCATGAAGGATTAAAATGATGTATTATCTCTTCGCTATGTCAGCGAAGAAATTTGAACACATTCTCATTGCATCAACAAATCGCGGGAAGGTCATCGAGATCGGTGCGCTGCTTGATGATTGTTCGGAAAATTTCTCGGACCTGGGTGAATTCCATGATATCGAGGAACCGGTGGAAGATGGCGAGACGTTTTCCGAAAACGCATTGATCAAGGCACGTTATTATGCCGGCCTGACACAGCTTCCGGTGGTGACGGATGACTCGGGGTTAATGGTAGACGCCCTCGGCGGCGCGCCCGGCGTACACTCCGCGCGACTCGTGGAGCCCGGTGCCGATGATTCGGAGCGTAACATAAAGCTCTTAGCAATGCTCGAGGATTTCAAGGAGCCGGAAGAGCGCAAGGCGAGATTCGTATGCGCGGCGTGTTTATTTGATCCGCAGAGGGAACTGATGATAATTGAGGAAGGGGTATTGAACGGACGTATCGGGTATGAACCCGAGGGCGAGGGAGGATTCGGTTTTGATCCTGTTTTTATTCCCGATGGTTACAACATGACAATTGCGTCCCTTGGGCTTGAAGTAAAAAATAAAATCAGCCATCGTAAGATGGCCCTCGAAAAATTGGCGGACAGAATAAAATCGCTTTAGTCAGAAGCGGGTAGCGCGTATCTATAGTGAGCGCCAGCGAACGATGATGCGCGCTCATATCTAAATACGGGACAGGCCTCGGTAGAGTTGTTCTTGAGCAACAAGTTCAGGCACTGTTCGGAAATTACGTTCTTCATTTCTAAAGGCCCGTCCCTGTTTCCAGAAGCGAACGATGATGCGCGCACATGTTAAGAGCACCGCTATCAGCGAAGACGCTGAGTAGCGGTGGCACACGGAAGATGCGACGGGGCGGAAAAAAGTCATAACCGGACCGATGTTTCGGGACACCCTTGTCCCG
>CBDVBS010000105.1:0-9802 GCA_965372275.1 uncultured bacterium
GTGCGCTAATCCCAAAATAAAGCCGCTCATCGCACACTGAAGTGTGCGGCACCCAGCTGTGAAAAAAATATTTGCCGGGTAGAATTAGTCTCAGGTCATATAGCATTGCAGTTAATATCAAATTGCCTGCAAACCCGGTCCGAAATACAAAACCGGGCTTTTATATTTTTGTATAACCCCGGTTATCATAGCCGGATTCGTATGCATGGGCAAACACTATTCGGGAAAAATCACACTGATGGTCGATCTACACGGATCAACTGCCGTTCTTAGGACTACCTATGAGGACAGCGGCTAAGGCGATGGACAGCAGCTTGGTGGATACCGGGTCGGCACGGGATGGAAGCAGCAGGGGTATATCCGCGCCGGTGACCAGTGCCGCGTTGAGGTAGTCGGGCATCATTCCGCTGAGCACTTTGTATACCGCGTTGGCCCCGTTGATTTCGTGGAATATCAGTATATCGGCATTGCCGCAAACCTCACCGCAGGCGCCTTTTTCCATCGCGGCATGTTTGCTCGTGGCAATAAGGACATCATAAGGACCTTCAATTATCAGATCATCGGGGAATTTATCGGTAAGGAAATCAGCGACTTCCTTAGCCTCAACGGTGCTCGGCATCTTGGGGTTTACCTTTTCAACCGCCGCAATCATGGCAACCTTCGGTTTCTTGACGCCCAATTTCTGCATGACGCGGACCGCGTTCATAACCATCTTCTTCTTGTCCTCGACCGATGGAGTGATCGTAACACCGGCGTCGGACATCATGAGGAATTTGTGATATGTGGGAATCTGCATGAGACTGATATGTGTAAGCAGGTTACCCTTGGGTATGAGCCCCGCCGGATGCTTGAAAACCGGTTTGAGGTACTCCGAGGACATCAGGGCGCCTTTCAGAAGAATATCGCCTTTTCCTTCAACGATCAGGTCGAGGGCTTTCATAGCCGACGCATCGTTGTCTTCCGCCTCGACAATCTCAAATGGACCCAGGTCAAGGAATACTTCTTCCGCAACTTTCCTTATCGAATCCGGGTTACCTATGAATGCACCCCCCACGAGTATCCCGGCGGTCATTGCCTGGCCTACCGCTTCCAACGCCTCAGGATTATGAGCAGCCGGAACGATAACCCTTCCGGGGTTTTGCACCGCTGCCGATAATAGTTCCGCGAAATCTCTATACACCTGTTTCTCCAAATACCAGGTCGGACATCCAATATCCCGGCCTTTGGTACATCAATATGTTTTGGCTTCCTCTTCGCCTGTCAATACTCTTTCCGCGGCCTCCCTGAGCGCAACCATTTCATCCCCTCCGGGGAATACCATTATCGGGGCCAACCATTCCACGCGTTCCCTGATGAGCTTTTGGATACGCGCATCCGACACGATCCCTCCCGTGAGGATTATCGCGTCCGGCGGACCCGGGAATACCGCCGCCAAGGAGCATATTTCCTTGGCTATCTGGTAGCACATGGCCTGGATGGCTTCCAACGCTTTTTTTGCACTAAGTCCCCTTACGATATATCTGCGTTCCTCCTGTGTCAGTTTCTCCTCTTTGATGATTTTTTCCAGCACCCTTAAATCGGAAGTGCCGGTAAGTGCAACAAGTCCCCCCTGGCCTTTTATCATGAGCCTTAGCTGAAGCGGATGATATTCCTCTGAAAAACACATTTCAACAAGTTTACCCGCTGGCAGCGACCCGGCACGCTGCGGGGTGAACGGCCCTTCCCCGTCAAGCCCGTTGTTTACATCAACCACTCGCCCGCCCTTGTGAGCACCGACGGTTATCCCACCGCCGCCATGCATAACGATGAAATTGCATTCCTCGTATTTTTTCCCAAGCTGCTTCGCCGCTTTCCGGGCGACCGCTTTGTGGTTCAGGGCGTGGAAGATGGAAATTCTTGGATTCTCGGGCATCCCGGAATACCTCGCCAGCGGTTCCATTTCGTCCACGACCACCGGGTCGGCAATGAAGGAGGGTTTCCCGATGGATGAAGCGATTGCGTGGGCAATAAGGCCGCCGAGGGACGATGGATGATCGCCCATAACACCCTTACGCAAATCATACAGCATCTTCTCGTTGACGTTATAGGTGCCGCTTTCAATGGGCCTGAGAAGCCCTCCGCGCCCGATGACGGCGTCAATCTCGGGGAGTTCTATATCTTCCTCGCGCAGTGATTCCAGCACGAGTTTCTTCCGCATATCATATTGTGACGTAACAGGCTCGGCTTCGAAGGGTTCCAGATCCGCCGTGGAGTAGCTTACGGCCTTGGAGAATATCTCATCCTCTCCCCTGAAGTAGCTGACCCGGTCGCTTGTAGATCCGGGGTTTATGACTAAAATATTTGGACTCATTCTTTGTAACCTGTTCTACCCTGTTTCATTTTATACAGTCTTCTTCAATACCCCAAAAATACAATTGGGCATAACGCCGTTCCGCCGAATGCCCACATATTAACATGGTCGAACATCCGATCCAATAGGACGATATACCCTTGTGAATATTCTAACAAAACCCGGTGATTCCAGCAAGCGGATGATTGCCCTCATCGACCGTTTGTCACTCATCTTTCAGAACATCCCTTCTGACTTCATGAATCGGAATCCCATTCTCTAAGGCGATGCGTTTAAGATCTTCATATTCAGGTTTCGTTTTGATGATCTTCCCATCTAAAATACTTTCTTTGAAACGGACGGGGCCATAGCGGGTCTGCTTCTCAATAACCCGCTCGTCGAACCTCACGCGCTGCTCATTACGGAAACGCACTCCCCGCGTGGATGATTGCGTGAGCAGAATTTCGATGATGCGGGATGTATCGCCCGGAAGGCACATCACACTCAGAAGGACGCCGGGACGGTTCTTTTTCATCTGGATAGGCGTTATGAAGCATTCCCGGCAACCTTCGGAAAACAGCTTCTCACTCAACCAGGCGATATCCTCGGGTGACATATCGTCGATATTTGTCTCGATGATGGTCAGTGTTTCCTGGACGCCCATAAGATCGGATGTCTCGCCGATGATCAAGTGCAGCAGGTTAGGGGGAGTCAGGATCTTCTTTCCCGTACCGAACCCATAGGCTTTCACGGTCAAAGGCGGCATTGGCCCGAAGGATTTTGCCATGGATTTCATAAGCGCCGCCCCCGTGGGGGTCGTAAGCTCTTCATCAACCGGTCCGCCGTAACATGGGATGCCCTCCAACAGACGGGTTGTGGCGGGTGCCGGCACCGGCAGAAGCCCGTGGGCGCATTCAACGCTGCCACCGCCCAATGCTATTGGCGCGCAATGTATTTCGTCAATATCGAGTTCATTGATCCCGATGCAGAAACCGACAATATCGATGATGGAATCGAGAGCCCCGACCTCGTGGAAGTGGACCTGCTCAATATTGACATCATGAACAGCGGCTTCGGCTTCACCAAGGACAGTAAAAACTGCGACGGCATTACGCTTGACATCTTTTGGGAGACCACTTTCTTCAATTATCCCCCGTATTTCCGTTAACCCGCGATGGTGGTGATGCTCCTCGGTTTTTATATTTGCATAAGTAGCGGTAATGCTGTGACGTTTGACCTTTTCAGGTTCTATGCTCCATCCGTCAAGATTCAGCAATGACAAATTGTTGCGAACAGTTTCCAGATCCAAACCGGCGTCGAACATGGCACTAAGCGCCATATCGCCACTTATTCCCGAGAAAGGGTTAAAATAAGCAATCCGTTTAATGCTGATAATTTACCTCCTGAATCAAAAATCGGGACAGTCCCGGTTTTCAGGCTTCTGTATGCCCCTCTCATAGCCCCTTGTGAAAATTGTAACAGAAAAACCGGGACAGTCCCGGTTTATTCGTTGATTTTTGCGGCCATGTATCCAGCGCCGAATCCGTTGTTGATATTCACTACCGCGACGCCCGGCGCGCAGGAATTCATCATCGTCAGAAGGGCGCTGAGACCTCCGAACGACGCTCCGTAACCCGTCGATGTCGGTACCGCAATCACCGGGGCTTCTATAAGTCCTCCTACAATACTGGGCAGTACGCCGTCCATACCGGCCACAACCACGACCACGTTAGCCGCATCAAGTCTGTCCTTATGCGCGAAGAAACGATGGATTCCCGCAACACCGACATCGTAGATCTTCTCCGCTGGATGCCCCATAACCTCAATGGTCCTTGCCGCTTCTGCTGCTACCGGTATATCGGCGGTTCCCGCTGTAAGAACCGGTATGATGCAATCTGAAACGATCCGGATTTCATGCTTCTCAAGGAAAAGCGTGTTTGATTCCGCGTCGTATTCAAGCTCCCTGAATTGTGAGGTCAGGAATTCCGCTTGTGACTTGGTCACGCGGGTGAGGAAAATATTCTCGTCCATCTCATCGAGCTTCCTGACGATGGCTTCGAGCTGCCTGTTATCTTTTCCCGGGCAATAAACGACCTCGGGAAAACCCGTCCGTAACCGGCGATTCGTATCGAGCTTCGCAATACCTATGTCGGCAAACGGCAGGTCCTTCAGTTTCTGAAGCACTTCCGATAACTCCATCTTCCCTGTTTTGTACGACTTCAAGATATCCTCAAGTTTCACTTCCGTTCAACTCCAATGCTTCATTCAGTGAACCGGTTCGATAGCCTTTCATATCCAGTGCAACATTGGCGAATCCAATGTCCTTCAAATGGCGGACTACCTTATCATGAATTCTAATGATATCATCAAATCGGGATGGATTAATTTCAATTCGCGCCATATCTTCATGGTGACGCACCCTCACCTGCTCAAACCCAAAACTTCGCAGAAACGCTTCTGCATCATCAACTCGTTTCAGTTTCTCAAGGTTAATTTCTGAGTGGAATGGTATTCGCGTGGCTAAGCATGCATCAGGCGGACGGTCATAACCGGGGATACCGAGCATTTTACTCAGCTCACGTATCTCCGATTTGCCCAACCCGGCTTCTTTCAAAGGAGAGGTCACACCCAATTCGGACAGTGCTTTCATCCCGGGGCGGTAATCACCGAGGTCATCTACATTGGTTCCATCAACAACAGAGTCGAAGCCTTCTTCTTCCGCCATTGCGGTTATCCGCTTGAACATAGCCTTCTTGCATACAAAACATCGGTCCGGTGGATTCTCCCTGATACCAGTGCTTGCGAGTATATCTATATTTATCACTTTGTGATTTATACCGATATGCTTGGTAATCGACACAGCTTCCTCCAGACCATGCCGGGAACTGAATTGCGTAGCCACGGTTAAAGCAAGTATCTTATCTTTTCCAAGAACATCATGGGCTGCTTTGCACAGGAAAGAAGAATCGACGCCGCCTGAAAAGGCAATGACCACTTTCCGCATTTTCTTCAGGATGGTTTTCAGTTTTTCGAACTTTGTATTAAGCATTGCTGTACAAAAATATGTTCACCATGATTACTTGTCCTGCATTGCAGGATAGAAGTCTATCCAAATGGGGATACCGTTTCAAGGGGGATTGCCAACTATATGTTCTATTCAGATGCTTCTTCTTTCCGTTCGTTCGGGTTCAAAAGAACAACTAAACCGATCATACCCATATCGGCGAACAACATCGGCGCGAGGAATGGAGCCCCGCGTATAAACAGCAACGCGCCCGAGATCGGTCCGAATATGATAGGGATCAATTCGTTTGGCCGGAGGGTACCGCTTATCATATGAGCTAAGTAATGCTCGAGGCCTAAGAATAATTCATTCATCACCACAATCAGGAGCATTGCCTGGTCGCGGGTTATTGGGAATCCTGAAGCGTCTTACGCCCGGGAAGATTGTCGCCAGGTGATACATGGTTATTCTCCCGGCGAGCCACTAATGATGGACGGTACAGGAATATTGTGCTCTTCCAGTTTCTCCGCCGCTATTTCCTTAAGTTCCGACATGTCCCTGAGGAGTTCGTAGATACCATGCCACTGGGTGTAATCCGGTCCCTGCATCCATGCGCCGAACTTGGTTGTGCGTCCCCAGTGATGCCACAGGTCGAAGTAGATGAATTCGATAGGTTCATCAAACGCCTGTGCCGTAAGAAGATTCGCGGCTTTAACCGGAGCCATTACATCATTACTTTCCCTGACCAGTTCGTTCACTGCTTCAACACACTTGTCCGCGTCCGTATAGAAATCCTCGATCCATTCTTCATTATGGCAGTTACGGCATACGTTCTGCATCCTCGAGCGATTGTCTTCCCATGTTGGGCGACGTTCGCTGATCGATGCGAATAAATACCAGGTGAGCCTGTCGCCGACATCGTGTGTTGTTCCCGCTGCCCCGAACCCGCTCATATGACAGGTAGCGCATGTCGGTGCGGGCATATCCAGCGATGTGAGGGTCCCCGGTTCGGCTTCCCAGTTCCATGTGTGACCTCGTGTCATATATGCAATACCGTGCGGCGATTCCTGGTATATCTCCCACTGTGGATGATCCGGCCCGATATGACACTGATTGCACGTCTCGGGCTTACGCACCTGCTCCAGGCTGAATTCGTGCCTGAGGTGACACTTCTGGCATTGACCGATTGAGCCATCCGCCTGGGGTGCGCCGATGTTGTGGCATACATGGCATGCGAATCGCGTGATGGCTTCACCTTCTAAATCGTATAGCTTATTACGCTCCTTATCCGGCGAGAATTTCCCCTCCGGTATAAGCTCATATATCGCCAATTGTTCCGGGGTGAAATCATCTACACCGCGCATCGCCGCCCACGCCGGGGCCGAATGCCGGCTCTGGTTGAACTGGCCGACTTCCACACTATGGCACATTTCGCAAATTGCGGGGGTAGGGCTGCTTAACACATATGTCCCCTTGTGCTCAACCGCTCCCGGGTAATCCTGGGCCACTTCGTGACAATTCCTGCAGGTTATTCCAGCAGCGGCCTTCGCCGAGAATGCAAATTGGTCAACAATGCCGGGCGTATCCCGCCGGTGGCAAGTCACGCAATCATCATCGCTGCCGGCAAGCGCATCCACTCGTTTATGCATATCTTCCTCGGAAGTGGGCAGGCTTATCGCGGTAACAACAAGTGGTAAACCGAGTACCACCACGACAATGATAAGACCATAGATCAAGACACGGAAAGTATGAAGCGTATTTCCGTTGTTTGGAGCAGATTTGGGGTCAGACATACCGAACCTCCAGCAGCGTCACCATAATAGTAAGGATAATCAATATTCTAATTAATTTAACTGAATTTGGCAAACAATTTATGTTATAAAAAGATAAGTTTTGATTGCGACAGCGGGAGGAAGCATATGGAACAACTTATTCGTACCGGAGTGGGACTCAGCCCGTTAAGGGGATTATGTGTAGCTCGTGATATGAAACGTCTCAGGCTTTCAAGCTACGATAAAACCGGCAGTAACGAGGATTTCGTGCGTGTTTACAAAGACAAACCATGCGAATTGGGGCGCATTGATGGAGCCGGAATTATCAACCATATCTGGATGACATATCACTCGGATGAACCTGCATCGTCACGCAAGCTTGTGCTGAGAATATTCTGGGATGGTTCCGACAAGCCGAGCGTTGAAGTGCCTCTCGGCGATTTCTTCGGCGTCGGGCATGGACTGCGTGCGAACTACTCATGTTCGGTGCTTTCGATGAGTCCTGAGAGCGGTAAGGGTATGAACTGCTGGTTCCCGATGCCGTTCGCGGATGGGACACGGTTTGAAGTGGTGAATGAAGCGGATGCGGAATATGTTGTGTTGTATTTTTATATAGACTACGAGAAGTATGATTCAATCCCCGATAAACTTCTCCGTTTCCACGCGCACTGGCGACGTAACAATCCATGCAAGGGAGTGCCTCCTGAAGTCGCGGCGAAGATGACCAACACCGAGTTCCAGGGTGAGGGGATGAATATTACTGGTGATGCGAATTACGTGATCCTCGATGCGAAGGGCAAGGGTCATTATGTGGGATGCAATTTACACATAACCAACCTGCGCAAGACCGACGAGTGGAACTGGTATGGCGAAGGGGACGACATGATATTCGTCGATGTAGAAAAATGGCCTCCCGCGATTCATGGAACGGGTACCGAGGATTATTTCAATACTGCGTTCTGCCCGACACAGGAAATCAGGGAACCATATCATGGTGTGATATTCGGCGGTGACCCCAATTGGGCGGGAAGGATAAGCCTGTATCGCTACCATGTTGAAGACCCGATAACATTCAACCAGGATATACGTGTGACAATCGAGCACGGTCACAACAACCACCGTTCGGATGATTATTCATCTACTGCATACTGGTACCAGGAGGGCGTCAATACCGGGATGCCTGCATTGCCGCCAATTGCGGATCGTCTGCCCGTGCCATTGGGTGGGGGTATTTAAAGGGGAACTTCGAGGCTGTTGATAAGTGCAAGCACTCTGGTAACCTAAGGCTGCCAGTTAGATAGTTTGTTTTTTAAGGCCATTTAAGATCTCTTAGCTTCTTCAACAGCCCTACTTCCTGATATGAGGTTGTACCTTTACTCATCTAAGATTCTAATTTATAATTGGAACGGTTCATTTCTGCGTGGTAGGCGGAAGCCACTCGAATAGTGAATAGATGTGGAATATGGAGGTTATCAAAATGCATAAGGCCGGCTATGTTGCATTAACCCTTGCGATTGCGGCGCTACTTGTTATCGGTTGCTCGGATGCGGTGGTTAAACCTGTCACTGTTCCCGATGCAACTGATGTCCCCACTGCCGAGGCGCAAACCGATTCACAACGCACGCTCTGGGGGGTGTGGAACATCAGTTTTGATACGGTTGGGATGGAAGTAATTATTGAACCTGCCCGCAACCTCCAGGTTCACTTCAACATCACCGATATGATTACACCGCCTGCGTGCGACGACTGCCTCGAAATTGCAGTCAACTCATTCGACCCGGTCACGCGCATTATAGATGTTGATGTAACTTTGCGTAATCCCTATCAAATTACCGGGCACGATGTACGCGGCATTCTTTACACCAACGATTATGGGCATGAGTTAACCAACGCTGATGATTGGACAGAGCTATGGGACATCCCCGGTGGGCAGGATATCAACCCATTCATGGCGTTCGCCAAGGGCGTAACAAACCGCATATTTGCAGCCCAGGCCGAGCACACGGAAAAATATTTAGTCTATATACCCAAGCCCCCCGCTTACTATGGGATTACATACGCCGTGGATGCCTCCTGGCCGGGGAATTGCAAGGAACCATATACAATCAACGAACCATTATTTCCTTACCATGATGTACTGTATTACGAAAATGGGTCCAAGCTCTATTTTACCGTGGAAGTTCTCGACTGGCAGCAGGATGTGAACGAAGTTACATTATCGGTACCCGGAATTACAGGCGAGGATTTTACCCCGTTTTATCAGGTTGACGATGAAACCTGGGGTGTTGAGATTACCAACAACACCAATGCCGCTCCGGGTGAATATAAGGCAATCATTAAAGCTACCTCCACAAATTCAGGAACCATAGCAATTTATGATGTAATCATGTTGGCCGTACGTCGCGGATGGGCCCGCACCTGGGGCGGGGGAGTTGGTGATGGTGGCTTTGGAGTCGCCATCGATGGAAGCGGCAATGCTTATATCACGGGTTGTTTCAGTGATACTGTAGACTTCGACACCGGCCCCGGAGTCGACGAGCATACTTCCAATGGTGATGAGGATATATTCCTGAGCAAGTTCGATTCAGCAGGCGATTTCCAATGGGCCCGTACCTGGGGCGGAAGTTATTTTGATGTAGGCTATGGGGTCGCTATCGATGGAAGCGGCAATGCTTATATCACGGGCTTGTTCCTTGA
>CBDVBS010000106.1:0-9781 GCA_965372275.1 uncultured bacterium
GCCGTATTTGCGGACCTTGCTATAAATGATCCTGATCCCCATATAAGGGGAATGGTTGTGCGAATTTTAGGGAAGTTTGCTCCCGGTTCATTTGAAGTGCTGCCTGTATTACTTCAAGCGATGGATGATGATGACGGGGGCATACGTTCGAACGCAAGGCGCGGAGTAGCGAAATTCACGGAAGGGCCATTGAATGAGCAATCCGGTTTGCACCAACTTTTACCGATAATGGAGAGCATGTTACTTGGCGATGACGCTGATGCCCGCTTTCACGCCGCTGC
This sequence comes from uncultured bacterium, assembly GCA_965372275.1. GTDB lineage: Bacteria > JAJVIF01 > JAJVIF01 > JAPKYR01 > CAZSPL01 > CBDVBS01. The sequence goes on from CBDVBS010000106.1 coordinate 282, forward strand.
AAGTCTCGCCAGATCGGGCTCCGAGGGCAGGCGGATACTGTTCGACGCCCTGAAGCATGAAGATGCCAATATCCGGCACACCGCCGCGATCGCCATCGCTAATGCGGATATGGATTATGGAAACGTGCTGAGACATCTACTGGACGCACTGACTTCACAGGATTCCGACATATTTGATTCGGCAAACAGGGCTATTGGGAGAATGGGCGGCGATGCAAAAAACGCCGTGCCGCGTTTGCTCGCATTGATGGATGAGTTTGAGGACAAATGCTGGTGGATTGCATCCACCCTCGTATCCATTGGCCCTGAACCAGGTGTTGTGGATGCCCTGCTTAAATTGCTGGATGACGACACATTGTGACGACGCTCGGGCATCGTTGATGCCCTGGGAAACTTCGGACCCAATGCGGCGGAAGCCGTGCCGAAACTCATCGAAATACTGAGAACTGATATTCAGGCTGATGTAAGGAAATATGCCGCGTTCTCACTTTCAAAAATTGGACAGGACGCCTTTCCCGCGATACCCGCGCTGAAGGATGCTCTATCGGATGCAGAAGCGATTGTGCGCGTTGAAGCGGCATATGCGTTGTTCATACTCGATTCGGGTTCCCTCGAAGGATTGGAGATCATAAGAACCGAATTGGGCGCCAATGCCGATGACAAGGTGCGCGTGAACGCGGCGTGGGCATTGAATGAGATGGGAATCGATGCCCATGACGCCGTGCCCGAATTGATTGATGCTCTTAAGGATCCAAGTTATCAGGTACTGTTGTTTTCAATCTCGGCGCTGGGTCGAATGGGGCATTATGCCGGGGATGCATTGCCCGCACTCAGGAAGCTTGCTGCAAACCCGCCGGATCATTTGCGCTCATTTTCAGAAAGGGATGAGTTTATTGAACTGGTGTCGGAGACGATTGCGGCAATCGAAAACACATTGACTGTCGAACATGAGAATCCGTCGGAGTGAAGGGAGGATTAAATGATGATAAGAAAATTCCTTATTGCAATTGCGGTTCTGATAATTTTTTCAACCATGACTGCGGCTGATGAAAGCGACGAAACGCAAAAGCTGTTATCGAAACTTGACGATTTCTTCCTCAACATTCCCACGGAATTTGACTCCCAGAGAGTGAAGGACGTCAAATCGTCGTTATCAATCCTCTTCGAGGAAAGGGGAGATTTCCATACGTGTGCAATAGTCCACGCAGTTGCGGAAATAGGATACATGGACATTCCAATTCTTGCCTATTGTCTTGAAGAGGGTGATGCGGATATCAGGATTGCCGCCGCGGAAATTATCAATATGCTGGAAATGGTTCCCCATGGTGCTAAGGATGCGCTCTTGTCGGCCACCCGCGATGAAATACCGTCTGTACGCGTGTATGCCGCGCAGGTGCTTACCCGTTTCGGGAACGAACCGGAAATTGTGAGTGCCCTCCTGAGCATGCTCAAAATGGAGGATGTCGGCTCAAGGAATAGTGCGGTAACCGCGATCGGGATATTGGCATCCCGTGATGAAAACCTGACCCACTATGTCGTTGAAGCATTAGATGATGAGGAACCGTCGGTGCGGGTGTGCGCAATAACTAAGATCGAGCATCTGCGTATAAGCGGGGACTATATCGATGAACTTATAAGGTTGCTGTCTGATGATAACGCCGATGTGCGCGCCGCTTCCATCAGGGCACTCGGTAGTGCCGGTGAACCTGCGATGAGTGCATTGGCGGATATAAGAGGACTCATTGATGATGAAAATGAATCGTTGCGCCATTGGGCGGTTATATCCACCCTGAGGATTGGCGGAGCTGACGAAGATCTCTTTGAACTGCTGATCGAAGCTGTTAAAAGTCAGGACTATTGGATTGGATCCACCGCGAGTAACCTGGCCGGGCTTTTTGGCCCGGCTGAATCAGGTTACATTCCCGAACTCATCGAGATGGTGAGGGGCGGGGAAAATGACACTTACCAGGGCAGGAAATTTGCCACAAGAGCCTTATGCAAAATTGGCCGGGCATCACTGATGCCGCTTTTGGAACTCCTGAAAAACGGAAGCGCGGAAAAAGAGCACAATATATATTACGTACTCAGATGCATGGGATCCGCCGCCGCCCCTGTGCTCCCGGACCTGATGGTACTTTTTGAAAAAGGGGAGGAGAAGCAAAAAAAAGCTGTTATTCAACTACTCTCAGCAATCGGTCCCGAGCCCGGGGTCATAGATACGCTCCTGGGAATAATTGAAACCGCGGACGCCCTTTTTGTGTTAGATGCTGTCGGTGCGTTAGGTCAGATGGGTCACGAAGCTGTTCCTTATCTGACGGAATTATTATCAGATCCTGACTCCAAATTGCGACAGAGAGCAGCATCAACTCTTGGAAGCTTCAACCTCAGAGCCGTCGAATCATTGCCATATTTACTGGATGCTTTAGATGATAAGGAAATCCAGGTGCGCCTGGCGGCATTAAGTTCGATCGGATATATTGGTAGTCCTGATGACATTGTGATTGCCAAGCTGATAGAACTGCTGGGAGACAGGGAGAGCCGGATACGATCATCAGCGGCTTATGCCTTATCGCGCTTTGGGCCGTTGTCCGCCGATGCAGTGGGGGCGTTGATTATTACATTGCAGGATAAACGGTCTGAACGTGTCAGACGCAACTCTGCTTCCGCGTTGGGGGAAATCGGCCCGCTTGCCTCGGAAGCCGTGCCCGTTTTGCTGCAAGCCCTGGATGACGAAGATGAAGAGGTAAGGGACAACGTAATTGAAGCTCTGCCGAAAATTGAACATTCGTATGAAGTGGTGCTGGCCCTGATGGAAATTGCCATTGATGCAACCAATGAAAGCAGATGGAAAGCAGTTGAGGCTCTCAGTTTTTTAGGGCCGGATGCTATTGATGCCGTACCGGCTCTTCTGGGCATCATGCGGCATGAAGACGATGAATTGAACATTGGCGTTGCCATGGCATTGGCGAGTATTGATCCCGATGGCTTGCATGGTGTTGATGAACTGAAGGTTATACGTGATGGCGTCAATGCGTATATGCGCGTGCAGGCCGCGAAGATACTCTACCATCTCGGGGTCGAGAAGGAATTGGCTGTTGATACATTGCTGGAGACCATTCATGATCCCGGGGAATGGGTGCGTATGAAGTCGGCATGGGCTTTCTATGATATCGATCCCGAACCGAGGATCATCAAGGCCCTGATCGAGGCTTTGTATGATTATGGCGAGTGGTCTACCAGCGCTGCTGTTATAACGCTTTCGAGTTATGGGAAGGACGCGGAGGTTGCGATACCGCATCTGATTGAGATGCTAAGCCGTTTGGACCCCTATTCCCTTGATAATGTCATACAGACTCTGGGTGAATTCGGACAGCTTGCTTCTAACGCCCTCCCCGGGCTTCGTGACATCGCGAAATATCATATCGATTCCAGGGTCAGGAAATTAGCCGAAGAAGCCATCACAAGAATAGAGGGAACCTGGGAGGGAGAAGAATGATGTGGAGACTCATACTTTGCCTCGTGATTGTGATCGCGTTTTTTTCTCCAGCTGTAATCGCGGCTCCGGGTGATGATACATTCACCGAAGAAGAGATCGGGATGTTAATCACCTCTCTCGCCGACGAATCCGCTGATGTACGCAAGGAAGCAGCCGAAGACCTCGCGCGTGCCGGAACGGATGCGGCGTCGGCAATCCCCGCGCTTATTCATGCACTCAGTGATGAAGACTGGGAAGTCAGCGAAGCCGCCGCATCAGCACTCTACTGCATTGGCGATGAATCCATTCCACATCTTCATAATTCCCTGATTCATGAAAACCCTCATGTCAGGGGAATGTCCCTGTATGTCCTTGCGCATTTGGAATCGTCGGATATTACACTCCGCCTGATCCGGGAAGCGTTTGACGATGAAGAATTCTTCGTGCGGAGGAAAGCGTTGGATGCCGCCGCGTCGATGGGTGAGAATGCACGATCACTGATTCCCGACATCTATCGGGTGCTGCAGTGGGATGACACTCCAACGGTTCGCTATTCAGCGGTTAGAGCCCTCGGCCAAATCGGGTCCGGTTCCGATGAGGTCATTTCCATGCTAATTGAATTGCTTGATGATAATGAATTGAGGAGTTCCGTACGGGATGTATTGCAGGAGATCGGCTATGAAACTGTTCCCTGCCTTATCGAGGCAATCGATTCGGAAATATCAAGCGAGAAGATCGCCGCGATAAGCGTTCTCGGTGATATGGGAAAAACCGCGGCGGAAGCGGTGCCGCGCCTTATTGACGCTCTTATGGACCCCGACCCGGATGCTCGAAATTACGCGGCCTCGGCATTGGGGAAGATCGGCCCCGTCACGCCGGAAGTTATCCCCGCGCTTATTAAAGCCGTTGAAACCGGTTCCGATGAGTTGTTTTCAAAAGCCGCCGATGCGTTGAGAATGATCGGCCCCGATGCTTCGGATGCGATTGACGTGCTTGTCGACGCTATGAACACAAGATCCCCGGCTTTTGCTGACGATGCTGTTCGCGCGATCGGCGGTATAGGAACCACTGACCCTGAAGTGATCGACGAACTTATCGGCATTCTCGACCGCTACGCCAAAGACACCCCTCCCTATGGCAGCCTGAAGGGAATAGCCATATATACATTGGGTGAAATCGGTCCACCCGCCAATGCAGTCGTCCCACGCTTTTTAGATATGCTTGCCGATGATGAATACAAACAGAAGGCGGCTGCAATCATAAATGCACTGGCAAAAATTGGGATGTATGAACCCGGAGTAAAAGAGGCTTTCATCGAAGCACTCGATCACTCGTTGGATAGAGTCCGGACTGAGGCGCTAACCGCTCTTCTGCAATATGATCAGGAAGAGCTTCGCAAGCATATGCGTATAGTAATCGACGGGCTGCCCGATGCGGATTTCCAGGCATTTTGCGCTATGGAGGATTTGATGCCCTTCTTCGGCGCCGATGCGGTTCCGTATCTTGTTGAGAAGGCGCGAAATGCCGAACTGGAGGAGAAGTATTGTTATTTCAGGGTACTCGCTATGATCGGGCCTGATGCGCGTGAGGCGATTCCCTTCCTCCTTGAATGCCTCGAGTCCGAACACGAAAGGATTTCTCAAAACGCGGCGCGGGTAATCGGAGCGATAGGTCCCGAAGCCGCCAAGGCGATACCACAACTGATCCATAAGCTGGAAACTGAAGGCGATCCCCTCGGTATTTTCGCTTACGCCCTTGGCGAGATGGGACCGCTCGCGAAAGATGCAGTGCCGTTGATAATCGAACTTGCGGAAACGAAACGTCTGAATTTGACATCCGCAATTAATGCTCTTGTCAATATCGGACCCGAGCCGGGGGTTGTGGAATTCCTTCTCGTCCAGGTTGAGCAAGCGGGAACGTGAACAAGCCCGGTCGCCGTGGAGCGGCTTATCGAAATGGGCGTTACCGGGGAAGCATTTGTAGATACGCTGTTGAGAGTGTTGAGCGGCAAAAATTATTATAAACGTAAAACGGCGGCTGATGCCCTTGGAGGAATCGGCCCTGTTACCGATGATGTACTCCCGGCGTTGAATGCAGCGCTCAACGACAAAAACAGCTACGTGAGGGTTGCGGCGGCCTATTCCGTCGGGTTACTCAACGGCGATTTCGCTCCTGTGATGCCGGTTATCATCGAAGCGATCGAGAACGGCACATGGGAGACGCGTTTTACCGCCGCGAAACGAATAAGCCTTATCGGTCCGGATGCACGCGACGCCGTCCCGGCACTTCTAAGCGCATTGGATACTTCGAATAAATACACCAAGCGGATTCTGATTATGGCATTGGGGGATATCGGCCCCGATGCATCTGAAGCTCTCCCGATGTTATATGATATCCTCGACACCTACCCGCTGCTGGAAATGTACACCGATGATATCCTGCTCCAGCAAGCCACGGAAGAAGCCATCGCTAAGATCGAGGGAACGTGGGAGGGAGAATAATTACCTGAATTCTTGAGAGGAGCGTAATACTGAATGACAGTCAGATTCGTGTCAATACTGCTAATTCTTCTGCTTACGCCCACCATAACGGTGGCAATGGGTGATCCGTTTAATATCCCCACTGAAACTGATATCTCCTCCCTGGTTAAAAATATCGAGAGCGCCGATCCAACCATCAGAAAAAACACTATCTTTCAACTGGGTTTACTTGGAGTTCGGGCTGAAACCGCCATTCCGGCGCTTATCAAAGCACTTTGTGATGAGGATGCTGAAATCAGGACTAAAGCTGCATGGGCACTGTGCCAGATGGATCCCCATCCCGAGGAAGCAATTTCAACTCTAATCGACTGCCTGTGCCACGATGACCGCGATATTCGCAGGGAAGCCATATTGATAATCGGCGATGTCGGCCCTGATGCTATTGAGGCATTGCCCCATCTTGAGGAAATTCTAACTGATGTTGATGAAGATATGGAGCTTTCAAGATTGGCAATGTATGCGATCAGCTATATGACAGATGATGCCACGGAGTTAGAGGAAATCCTTTTCCCACTTTTGCGCGCCAACAAGATTAGTTTTGTTGATGATGCCGTGTACACGCTTTGCCGGTTGGGTTTGAAATCCCCGGATTTCATTGATTACCTGATTGACCTTGTAAAAAACGGTGATATCCCGTTACAAAGATGCGGCATCATCGGCCTCGGGCGAGTCGGTCGCCCAGCTAAGAACGCGATCCCGTTACTACTTGAGATATATAACAACCGGGATGATAATCTGCGGCAATGTGTAATTGACGCAATCCCGCTCATCAGCTCTTGTCCGGATGTATGCAATATGTTATTGGAGGCATTTGATGATCCCGACCGTCAGATTCAGGAAAGTGCAATAATTGGGTTAAGTCATTTATGGCCTACGCGAAAGATTGTAATCAATCGGCTCATAGAGAAGCTTTCAAGCTTTCCGGGCTATCCATTGGATGATGAAATCATTGACGCCTTGGGTATTATTGGGCCTGATGCTACGGAAGCCATTCCAATTCTTATTGAATATTTTTTTCTTGGTACCGATTACCCAAGTGGACACGTCATATATGCTCTCGGAGAGATCGGCCCGGATGCGAATGATGCCATTCCATTACTTATAAAAGCACTTGATGTAGAACCGAACTTCATGGATGCAGGCTGGCTGCACGGTACTATTGCCTTTACTTTTACCAAGATGGGTCCGGCGGCAAGAGAAGCTTTGTTTAAGATACAGGAAGTGATCGACAGCGATATCGGTCCGGAAAAAGCCGCTTTTTATTATTCAAGAGAAGCGATCAAGGGGGACACTAAACGCGCACTGCCTTATGTAATTGAGATGCTTGAAAATGACACCAGTGGCTGCCAGCAATCCGCGTTATGGGTAATTTATGAATTAGGGCCGGATGCCGCTGATGCAGTTGACATCCTTGTTGAGAAATTCTGGGATTTCTTCTTTACAATACAGGGTTCATTAATTGATGCCCTCGGTGCAATTGGCCCTGCAGCATCCCCCGCACTTGATGACCTGAGGTTGATATCAAGAGTATATCCTACTTTTAAAATCGATGAATATTCTTGCATCCGTAGACTCGCACGTGAAGCCATCGCTAAGATCGAGGGAACGTGGGAGGGAGAAGAGTCTTAGGTCATTTCCCCAGCAACCCCTTCGGCACTTTATAAAATTTGATCCACGGACCGGTGAGGTCGTCGCCGGGATTTATTTCGTGTATCAACTCGCAGTTTGCTTCGATGAATGTGTAATACGCGATCCACGGTTTCACGAGTTCCTGGTCGGAGCGCTGGACTTCCTCCCTGTAATACCTGTCGTGCGTATAGCCCGAGGACACGATATATTCCGGCGGCGGGTTGAGGCTCCTGAGTTTCACCAACGGTTCCTCGGACACGCTCTCTATACTGAACCACACTTTCGGTTCGGTGTAATAATATACCGGCGACACATCCAGCCCGATCTCGGTTATGTCATCCACGTGGTATGGTTCCGGACCGCCTTTCTCGATGAACAACCTGCCGTATTCAGGAATATTCTCCTCGATCCATATCGTCGCCGCCACGCGAGTATCCACCTTGCTAATCTCTTTCGCATGACCAACTGCGTCAACTAACGACGGCATCACGAGCAGCAATGCGAAACAGGCGACCACAAGTTCCTCGGGTTTCCTGAGGATCGACCTGCCAATGAATCCGCCGATACGTCCGATCGTAACCCCGGCATAGATGAAAAATACCGGCAGGAGAAACAGCATGTACCTCTCCGCCCAGACAACCCATCCCGCGAGGGTTAACATGTATAACACCGGGAAGATAAGAAGTATTATGCCGTGACGTACAGGTTTCGTAATGGCGGGTATTCCCGCAAGGGCGAGCATCAGCAGCGCGAGTCCGTACGGCGAATAGAAATGCGCCGCCGCTTCCATCATTGCCGACCCGCCGGCTTCCATCCCGATATGTCCCACGCCCTGGTGCGACAACTGCTGGCTGAACTGTCGCCAGAATTCCTTGGCGTCAAGAATGCTGTACGGTGTAAATATCAGGAAACCGATTATGAAGAAGAACACGCACAGGATAAGATATTTCCCGTAACGCTTGAACGCCGATGGGATGTCTCCTGACGGCCAATGCTGCACCCTTGATGCGGCGGCGATCAGTATCGGGACAAGCATCAACGCCGCGTTGTACTTCGTGCTCATCGCGACTCCGCCTACAAACGCGGCGGAATATAGGATGCGGACATTCCCCGATTCAATGTAATCGAGCAGGCAGTACCAGGCATAGATCATCAATGCAACCGCCGGTATGTCGGGGGTTATATACCGCGAATGCTCAACGAATATCGCATCGAAACCCATGAGTACCGCCGCCGCGATTCCCGCATTCCTGCCCGATATCCGTTTGCCGATAAGATAGATGCACGACATACCGCCGATGCAGAACAGTGTCGTGGTTATCCTGCCAAGCCAGAAATAGAATGTGGGATTCGTTTTATAAGCGATGAAGAGATCCGCAGCAGACGAGAAGACCCCGATGATGTTCCCCACGAAATAGGTCAGAAGATATTCAAAGAACAGCAGATAAATAATGAAGCTGGGCCAGTGGTAGAAACTGGGCTTGAGCTGCCCGGAAGAAACGGCAAGGGCCGCATTATCGGTAATTAACACTTCATCGGGATGCACCTTCAGCGGAAGCCCGAATCCCATTCCCCAAAGCCGCAGGATTATTGCGAGCAGGAGAACCACTTGCAGGATCATCCTTGCGTTCGGTCTCTTTACGTTTTTACCCGATGGTTTCAGCATCCCATCATAGTATAAGCTTTGCCGTTAATGGGAGCAACAAGAGTCCCGCCACTTCTCTTTCCTGTGTGGGGCAGACTTTCCAGTCTGCCGTTGAACGCGGGCTTCTCTCTCCTTGGAGCGCGGACATCCTTGGCATGTTGAAAAAGCCGAAAAATAGGGACTGGCCTTTAGAAATGGAGAACGTCACTTC
>CBDVBS010000107.1:0-9776 GCA_965372275.1 uncultured bacterium
TTTATCCGCTGAAATTCCCACTTTCCCGACAGCCTGTGAAAGGTGCGGTACCCAATCATATCTACTTATCTTGTGGGATTGGTCTTTAGGCTATCGAAAATAGTGCCGGCATTAAAATAATATCAAGGCCATATATCAACATATTAAATCAGATTTAAAATGATATTCGGGTTCTGATGATATTAATGCTGATGGCAAATGATGTGTTAAAACATTATTTTCTCTTCCAGGAGGATGATGAACTTCTTATAGTCATAAATTCCCCGGCTGAACACTTCGACGGGGACTCGATACAATCTTTCTGGGAGGAAGTACGCTCCCGCGAGTTGGAAGGATTAATCGATTGTGACGTTGAGGAGGTCCTCCTTAATGCCGAGCGTGGTGTAGTTGTGCGCATCGGCGGTAAGGGGGGGGATACCGAAGGCGAAGACGGGGCCAACGGGGAAACCGACAACGAAATAGTGCAACGTCTGACGGGCACATCAGCGAGCCAACCATTCGAGATCGAGATACATCGCGAAAACCTCTCCGCGACAATCGAAGTACAAGCCGGCACACAGAGCATCACGGAAGAGCAGATTTACGATTTCCTCGAAGGATTGGAAATCGTTTATGGAATTAATGAAGAAAACATAACAACGCTTGTGCAAAAGTTCCCGTTAATTACCAGTATCTTAGTTGCGGAGGGTACTCCTGCAGGCCCCGGGCAGGACGCCAAGATAACTATCGAGAAGGAAATCAAGACCGACCTCAAACCCACTTCACTGGACCACGGCCGCGTCGATTTCAAGCTGCTGAACCTGATCTCACCCATCCAGGCAGGCGAAATCATCCAGGTGCGCACACCTCCGGTCCAGGGCGAAGCAGGTTCCGATATATTCGGCAAGGTCATCCCGGGCCGTGACGGAAAGGATAGAAAGCTCAAGAGGGGGAAGAATACGGAGATACAGGACGATGGCTGCTCCCTGGTCGCCATCGAAGAAGGATTCCTTTTCATAAGCCCGACGGGAGCCATCAATGTGCTGGCGATATACATCGTTGACGGGGACGTGGACTACCATACCGGGATCATAAAGTATAAAGGTGATGTTGTCGTAAAGGGTGATGTCCGGACCGGGTTCAATGTTCATGCCGGGGGTGATATCCAGGTCTTCGGTACGGTCGAGGATTCATTCCTTGAAGCAGAGGGAAACATTGAGATCAGCGGTGGTGTACGTTCGTCGGGCGGGGCGATCCTGAAAGCGGGCGGGAACGTGCAGGTTAATTTCGTTGAGAACACGCATGTCGAGGCCGGGGGTAACATCATCATCAACCGCGAAGCGATTAATTCCGATATCACCGCTGGCGGAGATGTCGAGGTCACTTGGAATAAAGGCCGCATTATCGGTGGAATTATCACAGCGGGCTGCTTTGTTGCGGCCCCAACCATCTGCGCACCTCCCGGAGGCCATATCGAAATAGCATTTGAGCCGGAGGGCTGGGAAGCCTGCTTTAAGACGATCAGCAAGATTGATAGCCATCTTACCGATGTGAGCAAGGACCGTAACCTGTCCAAAGAAGAGAAAGCAACCAAGCTCAACGACCTTGTAAGTAGAAGGGTCATGGAGGCCGGGGAACTGGACGAGGTATTCGCGAACTGCATCGCTACCGCGCAAGCATTCCTACCGCCGGTACATCTGCTTTTTGGACAGATAGCGTTCAGAATCACAACTGATATCGGTCCAATTACGTTCTCATTCGGGAATATGGAGATAACACAGAAAATCAAATATATAGGTGCCGAGAAGCGAGAAAAGATGCGAAGGAAACGGGAATCCAAGTAGCCCAAATGGTTACTCAAACCAATTCTTCTTAAGAAAGACTCATTGAATCAGGTGCCGCACACTTTAGTGTGCGCCAATCCCAAGTAAATGAATTCATCGCACACTGAAGTGTGCGGCACCCAGCTTATGGAAAAATATCTGCCAAGTAGATCTGTCTCACCATATCAACTCAATGCTAATGAAGCCTTACTGTCGATTTGTTCATCGATATGCAAACCTGCCACGTAACGCGCATGGCCCGCCGACGCAATCATAGCCGCGTTGTCGGTGGTGTATCGCATTACAGGGAATCTCACATCGATCCCCTTGGTGCTGACATTGCGGGAGAAATATCCTCTCAGGAAAACGCTTGCCGATACGCCGCCGGATACCGTGAGAGTATCGAAACCCATCTCCCTGCATGCCCGGACCGATTTCGCGGCGAGCACTTTTGCCAGCGAGGTCATAACACCCTTGGCAATTGCGCCGGTATTGACCGGCCGGTCTTCAAGATCGCGGAGGTAATAGAGCGCCGAGGTCTTGAGTCCTGAAAATGAAAAGTCGAAATCATCGCTTGAAATGAGCGGCTTCGGAAACTCAACCGGCTCACCGTCATATGATATCGCGGCTTCATCCATCGCTTTGCCCCCTGGATATGGAAAGCCGAGAAGACGTCCCGTCTTGTCAATAAGCTCACCGGCGGCATCATCCCTTGTCGAACCTATTTCCGAATATTCGAACTGCTTCTCCACCGCGACGAGCCTGGTGTGTCCACCGGAGATAATCAGGGCCAGGTGCCTTGCGGGAAGCGGGGAGGCGTCAATCCCCGGCGAGAAGATGTGTCCTTCGAGATGGTGAATACCCACGGACGGAATTCCCATTGTTCCGGACAATACATTCGCGAATGTTACTCCGACAAGCAATCCGCCGATCAAACCCGGTCCCCTGGTAGCCGCGACGAGGTTTAAATCATCGGGTTGTATCCCGGCATTTTCAAGGAGATGGACGAACAGGGGAATGATCATCTCGAGATGTTTGCGGGAGGATATTTCCGGGACAACTCCACCGAAACGGGCATGGAATTCATCTTGGTTCGCCGATAAGTTCGCGACAACTTTCCCGTCATCGAGGAGGGCGAGTGAAGTGTCATCACAGGATGTATCAACGCCTAAGGTGAACATAATATTTTGCCTTCAAAGCTCCCCGCCCTCAACAGGATTATTCATCGGAAGGCGGATTGCCGGTCCACATAACGATAGCGTCCTCGTTTATCTCGCGATAATAATTCTTCCGCAGCCCCACGCGTTTGAATCCGAATTTTTCATACAGCCCGATGGCTTCTTCGTTTGTTGCCCTGACCTCGAGAGTGAATTTCTCCACGCCTGATTTACGTCCCAATTTCATCAGCTCAATGAGAGTTGCTTCCCCAAACCCCCGCTTCACCTGGTCGGTGCGTACGGCGATCGTGGTGATATGTCCGATGTCGTTGAGTATCCATATGCCCGCGTATGTCACCACGCATCCATCGATGGTTCCGACGATGTACCTTGAGTTCGGGTTATCCTCCAGATCCCCGGCGAATATCTCATCACTCCACGGAGTGGGGAAACTCGCGCGTTCGATCTCCATCACATCGGGAATGTCATCGAGGATCATCGCCCTGAATTCTATATCAACTTCGACAGCCATGTGCGGAATTATAGACTAAGAGACGTTTCCGGTAAACGTGGCGGCGCATGCTGTGTTAAAATCCTGACGTGGGTTCACTCGGGAAAATCATCATCGGTCTCGCAATCCTGCTCATCTCGTTCGACGGTCTGAGGGTTGCGGGGGCAGATGCGCTTGGTTCGGGGTTGAGTTTATTCACCGCCATGCTTGGCGTGGGCGTCCCGTTTGCCGTCGGGATATTCATTCGACGTTCGGCCGGTTTGAGGGATACGATTCCCGGTGCCGCCCTCGCACTGTGGCCGCTATGTGTGATGCGTGCCTGGCCGTTCATGGCATCAATGAAGCAGTGGGGATATTCTTACTCGTTTGCCGCCCCGGAGAAGGATGTCGTTGCATTCATACTCTACTTAGGTGCAATCTCAGCCTGGGCTTTTCTTTGTGCACGATCAATTAGTGGTAAGAACGATGCAACCGAAGTAAAAGGGAATGACAAGTGGTCTCGCAATTTCTTATGGTTTGGGATAATAATCGGTTTCATATTCATCATTGCGGTTCCCATGAGATTGGCCCTTTTACGGCACGCAACATTCCATTCCAAGGCGTGGGATCTCGCGATCTTCAGCCAGCTTGTATTCAACGTGCTTCACGGGAACGGGCTTGAAGTGAGTGTACGGGGGATCGCGAATATTCTCTCCGACCATTTCTCGCCGATCATGTTCCCGGCGGCATTGGTTTCATATGCATTTGGTGGAGGCGCAAAGGGGTTGATAATCCTGCAGGCCGTTGCTGTCGGATCGGGGATAATTCCGATTGCCCTGATTGCGCGACGAAGGAATGCCGGCAATCCGATGCCCGGCATATTCGCCGCCTTGATATATGCCCTTTATGCGCCGCTTACATTTTTGCTGCTCGATGATTTTCATCCGATAGCCCTGATTGTGCCGTTATTCCTGTGGGCGTTTTATTTTCTTGAAATCAAGCGAATGTGGGCTTTCTACGTCTTCCTGATCCTCGCCGGATGCTGCCAGGAGGAGGGGTGGGTCATCGTCGGGATGGTCGGGGCGTATCTCGCCATCTTCAGGGGAATGCGCCTCGCGGGAATTATCACACTCATCCTGTCGTGGACATTTTTCTTCTACATCGTGATATCCCTCATCCCTTCTTTCAGGCCGGAAGGGGATTATTTCTATATCCACCGCTACGCCTACCTTGGCTCATCCGCAGGCGAAATCGCGGTGAATGTTTTCCTGCATCCCGGTTTGTGGCTTAAGAGGATGGTCGATTCCCGGTCGATTGCATTCGTGCTTATGATGCTCGCGCCGTTGGGATTCCTGCCTCTAAGGCGCCCGAAGATGTTGTTCATTCTCATACCGACCGTGTTCTATACATTGGTTTCGGGCTACGATATTCAGCGTACGATATTCCATCAATACACCGCACCCTTCATCCCATTCCTGATGTTGGCAATGCTCGATAATTTCACAATTAATGAGAATGGAAAACCAAGTATCAGGAACACACAATTAGCCGTGGGAGCATTATGGTGCGGCCTGTGCGGTATGCTTATGCTGCTGATGTTCCCTGTTGGCGGATTTCCGGGGATTTACGGCAACCCGAATGCTCAATTTGATGCGCGGCTCGACCGGCATTTTGTAGAGCTTATTCCCGAGGATGCCAAGGTGAGTACGATCAGCAAGTATGCTCCGCACTTATCCAGTCGCAAGCACTTAACGCTATTTCCAAACATCGGTTGGAACGGCGAGTGGCCGGATGTGATCCTCATCGACGGCAAGGAACTGCTCACCGGGGATGAGAGACAAACCCTTGCGGAGCTTTTATATGGCGAGAATGACGGGCCGACATACAGCCTATCCCACTTTTACAACGGGATTTTCCTTCTTGAACCAGCCACGGAGCAGGCATCATGGGGCAGGATCATCAACTCATCAACCCCCGGTACGGATGATCTGATAAGGGTTTCCGGGGGTAAGGCGTACAAGGTCGGCAAATGCAAAGCCGCGAATCTCGTCCCGTTCACCGCTGGTAGCAATGAGTTCGAGGAGATGACATCGGGTATTGCCGAAAGCTTGTACTGGTTGAAGCTGCGTATGGAAGTCAGTGGAGATTTCGGCTACGACTGGTTCTTCTCGGTGCGATGCGAGAATGAGGACGGCGACGTGTTATTCACCCACCACCACTTCCCCCTCTACGGCCCGCTCTACGTCAGCAAACCCGGGGAGATCCGCTCATTCCAGATATTTAACAAGAGTCCGAAGATGTTCACCGAGGCATATGTAATCGACAGCAAAACATTACCCGGTGAAAAAGCCCACGGCTCTCCCGCAAGATTGAGGATACTTCCCATCCAACTCCGGGAAGGATGGACAAATACGCTTGATGAATATATGGTGACAAAAGAGCTGGCCGGTGAGGTTCACTGGGACAGCGCATTTGTTGTCGATCTCCTTGCGGAAGAGAATTGACGATGTTTGAAAGCTACTTCGGAATAATCGACGGCACGCTTGAGCCAAGGCATTTCATCTCGAAACGTATGAAGGTGAACCTGACCACCGATGAAGCGGAAACCAAATCGGTTGATGAGCTTCTTGACATACATCGGGAGTATTCCCGCCTCTTCGATGCAGAGCCGAACCCGAAAGGTTTCTTCATTACCGGAAAAGGTTATTTGAGTCTTTATGATCTGAAGGTTTTGATTTCATCAAAGCTCGTTTCGCCATGCATACTTTGCGAGAACCGGTGCAACGTTGACCGGGTCGGCGGGAAACTTGGACGCTGCCGCGTGGGGATGACATCCCGCTACGCATCGGAATTTATCCACACGGGTGAAGAAGCGCCGATTATTCCCAGCCATACGATATTTTTCACCGGATGCACATTCGAATGTATCCATTGCCAGAACTGGGATATTGCGACATCCCCGGACACCGGCGTGATATTCAACGACCACATCATCGAACTCATCGAAAGCAGGCACGGTCGGGGTGCGCGTAATGTGAACCTTGTCGGCGGCAATCCCGATCAGCATCTGCACAACATACTCAGCGTGTTTACAAAACTCGAAACTCATACGCCGATCGTGTGGAATTCGAATACATTCGCATCCGCGGAATCGATGGAACTTCTCAAGGGATTCGCGGATCTGCATCTTGCCGATTTCAAGTACGGTAACGACTCGTGTGCTCATGAGATAAGCGGCATTGATGATTATTGGAATGTTGTAACCCGGAATTTGTCATTCGCCCGCAGCAACTCCGATATCCTGATCCGCCATCTCGTGCTTCCCGGGCACGTCCAATGCTGCACCGTGCCTATCGCGCAATGGTGCATGGAGAATATACCCGACTGCGGATTCAACCTCATGTTCCAGTATCACCCGGAGTACCAGGCGCGGAAGCATCCACAGTTGAAAACACATCTGAGCGAGAATGATGTATCCGAAGCAATGGAAGCGGTGAGGAACCTGGACTTGCACATGGTATAGGAAAATAGGGACAGTCACCTATTTATGAAAATATATTTAATTGTAGAGAAGTACATAGGGCATAAATAGGTGACTGTCCCCATTTTCTGACATGTGGTACGATTCAGGCGGAAATTTTGATGACTGACGTGCCGAAATATGTCAACTGCCTCCTTGTATCCGGCGGACGTAAAGTGGCCGGGCACTACACCTATGCCCTGCCCGTCGAATGGGCATCGGAAGTCAAGCGCGGTTCGCTGCTGCTGGTTCCGGTGCGTAAAAAACTGCGCATGGCGGTTGCGCTTGATTTCCCGGGGGAGACTGAGGTCGAGAATATCAAGATGGCTTTGTCATTATTCGACGGCCCGCCGATTATAAATGAGAAACAACTCATGGCTGCCGAGTGGTTGCGGAAATATTATGTCACTCCGCCCGTGGCATCCATAAAACCATTCCTCATTGAAATCCGGGCGTTGAAAGTTGTTAACCAGATCAAACTCGTCGATACGGAAAAACTGATCGAACGTTTGAATGAAAAGGGGTTTCTTTTCGTTCATAAGGATACCGTGGATGCATTCTCCGAAGGAAAGTCGATGACCCGCAGGAGGCTTGAGAAGCTGCTCGCGGAGGGTGGTTTCGAGAGCGACGTTGTCGGGCAGGTCATCGACGGGCTGCTCCATGACGGGATACTCCAAAGCATATATTCCATCGAACGCAAAAGGCGCGTCATTCGCGGAGACAGCTTCGTTCGATTAACCGATGCCGGTAATATCGAAACAGTCAAGCTGACCGATAAGCAGAAAGAAATAATTGACTACATCCGTGGTGTTGATGAACCCGTAAAGAGAAGTTCAATCATCGAAGCATATCCCAAATCCATCCCGGTTTTAGCGGCATTGAAAAAGAAGGGACTCGTTGAGATATACACTGCTCCATCGCTATCGTACGAGCCGTCCGACATCGAACCCATGGAACTTACGCAACACCAGGGCGACGCGTTGAAGCAGATCAACGGTTACCTCGATGAGGGAAAATCGACCACGGTGCTTTTACATGGTGTAACGGGAAGCGGTAAGACGGAAGTCTATGTACAGGCGTCGCATCACGCGGTTGATTCCGGCAGACGCGTGCTCGTGCTGGTGCCGGAAATAGCCCTGACGCACCAGGTTGTCAGACGTTTCGCGTGTGACTTCCCCGGACGTCTCGCGGTGCTGCATTCGGAGCTGAGCCAGGGCGAGAGGGTCGGTGAATGGGAACGGATTCGCAACCGCGAAGCCAGCATCGTCATCGGGGCGCGCTCGGCATTATTCGCACCGATGGATGACATCGGCCTGATAATCCTCGACGAGGAGCACGAGCCGTCATACAAACAAAGCTCAATGCCCAGGTATCATGCGAGAGAGCTTGCGCGGCGCATGGCCGATCTCCACGAGGCGGTTTTAATTCTCGGCAGCGCCACGCCGAGTATGGAGAGCTATGAACTTGCTCAGTCCGGCAGGTTTAAGCTGATCGAACTTCCCGAACGCATCAGCGGCGGGCCATTGCCGGAGATAGAACTCGTGAAGCGGCGTTTCGTGAAAGTTGAGATTCCCGGCGGTAAGATTGTCAGGAGATTGCAGGTTATCACCGATGTTCTGCGCGATGCGATCGAAGACGTCCTCAACCGCGACAAGCAGGCCCTGTTGTTTCTCAATCAACGCGGGTTCTCGAAGAGCTTGGCATGTCCCGAATGCGAGTTGACGTACGAATGTCCCGACTGCAGGCTTCCCCTCGTTCATCACACAAAAACCCGGACACTCCAGTGCCATCACTGCGGTCATAAGCAGAGCGCACCGGAGACCTGCCCCACCTGCGGCGATGTGAAGCTCATCAGCATCGGCGTCGGCACCCAGCGTCTCGAAGAAGAGATCGCCGGGCTATTCCCAAGCCACCCACTACACCGGCTCGACCGTGATGTAGCCGACACGCTTGGCGGTTCGCGAAAAGTGCTGGATGATTTCCGCCACGGCCGGGCGCGCATACTCCTCGGCACACAGATGATCGCAAAGGGACTCGATTTCGCCGATGTCGAACTCGTCGGCGTAATCAGCGCCGAGGATTCCCTTGCCATCCCGGATTTCAGGGCCGCCGAGAGGACATTCCAGTTACTGACCCAGGTCGCGGGACGCGCGGGCAGACGTGAAGCCCGTGGCCGCGTCATCGTACAGGGAATACGTCTCGACCACTACTCGGTCAAGTGCGCCACGGAGTATGACTTCAATGGATTCTTCAAGCAGGAAAAAAGGTTGAGGCAGCATCTCGGTTATCCCCCGTACAAGCATCTTGCGAGAATTGTTGTTTCGGCGGTTGACTTCAACCGGGCCAATATGTCGGCGGAAATTTTGGGCGAAACACTGAGACGAATCGGCAAGAGAATTCCCCAGGTGGAGATACTCGGCCCTGCACCGGCACCGCTGGAGAGACTGCGGGGATTGTGGCGGCGTCACTTCATTTTCAAGTCGGCCAAAGTCAATGCCATCAGCAAGCTGCTGCATGTCGGGTTCTCGGAAGTCAGGTTCCCTTCGGAAGTAAAGATTGAGATCGATATTGATCCTCTTCATATGATGTGAACCCCGTCGCCCTTTAACCAATCAACCTGTATTCCCGACTTCCGGCATTTTCTATCCGGGTGGCACCCTTCTGTCTTCAGAAGGGTGGTTACACAAAAACCCCCTAACTTTGCATAAAATATTCGTTCTTGATGGCACGGTCTGCCCGACGCTTTGGTAGAGCTGACCGTGGTCTTTGTTCCAGGTTAGCAGCTACTTTCCGAAGACGGAAAGATA
>CBDVBS010000108.1:0-9765 GCA_965372275.1 uncultured bacterium
ATATATAGCCACCCGGCTTCACAAAAGCGATACAATCCTTAAACAAGCGCCATTGAGGCCTGTCCCGTATTAAATGATTACATCCACTTAACGTTCTTCGGGTCCCACTTGTCCTTCGACGAAGACCAGGGACGGGCCTTTAGAAATGGAGAATGACACTTCCGAACAACGCATCATACCTGTTGCCCAACGCCTACTCTACTGAGGCCTGTCCCGTATTAATGCTTACATCCACTTGACCTTCTTAGGGTCCCACTTGTCCTTCGGCATGGTTTCTTCGTTGGGATACCCGACCACGATGAAACTTACGATATCCATTCCCTCCGGAATGCCGAGTATCTCCCGCACATTATGCTGCCTGTCCTCATGGGGCCAGCAGCCGATCCATACCGCGCCGAGACCAAGGTCGGTGATCGTGAGCAGCATATTCTGAATGACGGCGGAACAATCGACGACCCCCATCCCGGTTGATATCGCCGCGTCGTTGCCCACGACGATAACCAGCGGGGCTCCATGAGCGGGGAGCGCATAGGGCGTCGCCGTCGCCAATGCATTTATCGTATCCTCGTTTTCGACAACCCACATACGCCATGGACGTTTGTCCGAAGCCGATGGCGCGCACATTCCCATACGTAGAATGATGCCGACCATATCGGTGTCGACTTTCCTGTCCTTGAAATTCCTTATGCTTGTCCGGTTTTTTATGGCATCTTGAAGTTCCACTCTAATCACCTCAGGGATATTTTAGCGTATTCCGGCTGGTACGTCTTGTGGTTAATCTGTTAAGGCCAATCCTATAAATCAACCTTTTATAAAGTAAGCTGGGTACAGCGGGTCTCCGACCCGCTGTGTTACGTAGAGGCAAGTATTGCTAAAAAATGCCAATCTTGTTATTTCAGTGTTTCGGGAATTTATTCCCGAAACACCGAAAGAAGCAGGCTTTTCGCATCTAAGTAGTTAAGGGGGAATAATCTGACCGGGAGGCTCCGGAATGAAAGGCATTACATGGATTTGTGCCCTGGTGGTTATATCCATCGGCATCTGCCCGGCAATCGCCGGTTGCTCGGGTAATAATATTTATAACATTTATAATAATTATGACCCGTCCGTGCCTGAACAACATGGCAAAGTCGCTGCAACCGGAAGCCATTACACCTGGGGGCTTTGGCGGTTCATTGCCGACCCGCAATCCGAGACATTGGAAATAACCCGGCTTCGCACCGGAAATATACACCTGAACGCATTGCCTTTCCTCGAACCACCTGCGCTCGTTAACCTGACAATTGAAAGCCTTGAATTCAACGGCGATATAATCGAAGTCGACATCGGCCTGCGTCATCCGTTTCTCGGCCTGACAGAATTCACCGGGTTCGATGTATGCGGAATTCTCATCAGCAACGGCTCGATCACGGGCTTCACAGACTCCGATCTGCGGATGACCGGCGATGGAGATACCCGCCTGCTGAATCCCGACGGTCTTACCCGCTGGTGGAACCCGTCAGGATTTCCAGTGAACAACGGCACCATA
The DNA here is from genome assembly GCA_965372275.1 of uncultured bacterium. GTDB lineage: Bacteria > JAJVIF01 > JAJVIF01 > JAPKYR01 > CAZSPL01 > CBDVBS01. The sequence goes on from CBDVBS010000108.1 coordinate 1,529, forward strand.
TTCGCCTACAACGATGGTCTTCTCGGCACGCCGGATTCGCAAGCTGACTACAATTGCACATTGAATGGTTACAAATATTTCTGCGATGATCTTGGCTCGGACGACCCGCTCGACGATGTTACACCGCAGAATCGCGGTATGTTCTCAGCCGGACAGAAGAATATAAGGCATTACACGATAGAAATGTCCGGTGGATTGATCTTCAATTACGCCATAGCCGCATCATGGCAGTTCCCTGGCGGCGAAGCTCCATGGGAAGCTCCCGAGGATTTCCCACCCGAAGCCAATCGACCTGAAGCCTGGCGGATCAGCATAACCGAGACTGAGAACACCCTCTGGAATGACGGGCAGGGCAGCGGCGGATGGTTGTATCTGCTCGTGGATATTTACGATTGGCTTGATGCCGACCTGAACACGGTACGCGTGGAATCGCCTGGGAATTTTGACATGGTTGAATCTGCAACTCCAATCACTACCGGGGACGGCTATGCCACGTATGAGATAGAGATACCCGAAGCAACGCCGGAAGAGGGGGAAATAGAACTGCTGATCTCGGTCGTCAGTGAAAAAATGGGTTACGGCGGGTTGCTGCCCGGAAAAGATGTCACTGCTTACTTCACACACGCCGCCGGGGTTTCAGGCGAGCCGGTAACGCTTCACAAGAACATCCCGTTGCGCGATGTCGTGGCGGTGGATATCGCGATCGACCATACAACCGGTGATTTGCTCGTGGTTTACAACGACAACAGGATTTATAAGTATGATAAGGATGATTACTTCGAAACGGGAAATGAGTTTACCGTGATCCCCGTTAACACCGCAACGCCGCATTACATCGATATCGCACCCAGCGGGTGTTTCGTTGTTGCCGTGTCATATAACTCCGGGGCTGAGATCGGTGCCATGATTTTTGATGCCAACGGCAATTATGTCCACGAGATTTTGCACCATCCCGACGGCCCGTACGATGCCCATGCCTTCACCGCCGGTTCGTACCAGGATGACTTAGGCACCATTCTCGGGGTCAGCGGCGCCGCATCTATCATCACCGATGCGCCGCGTTACCCCGACGGTATCTGGGAACCGGTAGCGGCATATCACGATTATTATATTTATGATTCAAACACCTACGGTTACGACCGGGTTTATTACGATTTCGTGAAGGGTGTCGAATCGGACGGCGGCGGTAACTATCTGTGGTTCCTCGAGGACCCGGATTATTACGCCTCCCGGTGGGAAACCTATATGGTCGGGACTAAAGGCCACTTAGAATACGATGATGCATATTTCGGCACAGGCGCCCAAACCGATAGCGACAACGGCTGGAATGACGCAAAGGACATCACGCGGGATAACCAGAATAGATATTTCGTGCTCGATGAACTGTCATCCGGAGAGCCGAGAATCAAGATGTGGACTGTCTCCGGCAACGAGACTTCATCCGCCGGTTCCTTCGGCAACTCCGCATCCATCTCAAGTACACCATTGAGGATCGAAGGAAGCGACTATGACGGGGATATCGTCGTGCTGCACGGAGATACATTGCCGTATATGATCAGCGTCTTCACCCCGGGCGAAATGCCGGGCGGGTAGCTTATAGACAACCATACTGTCACTCCTGCTCCGGGCACCGCTCCGGGTGCCACTCCGGGTGCCACGGACAAACGAGACGGGGCGGAAAAAAGTCGAAAATCCTTACAAACGGCAAAATGGCATATCCTCAAACCCTTATCCAGAGCGGTTTCGGGACAAGGGTGTCCCGAAACATCGGTCCGGTTATGACTTTTTTCCGCCCCGTCAAACGAGTCTTCGAAGTTTGTCAGTGTCTTCAAGAGATGTCCACTCCCTGACGGTCGTGGCTCGGATACCGTCTCATCTTGTGTGGGGCGGGCTTTCCAGCCTGCCGGCCAATACCCCGATCATGTAACCCACGAATCCCATTTCGTGGGTTACGTCCGGTCCGATTGATATGCGCAATTATCGGTGATAAAATAGGAAATCGGGCGAGGTATCGCCCTTTGGTGTGTAATAACCGCGATTATGTGTGCTTACGGAAAACAAGGCCGGGTCATCGTGCTCGGCTCAGACGGAATGGATCCGAAGATCCTCGAGCCCCTGCTCAAGGCGGGACGTATGCCGAATTTTCAAAAGGTCCTTGAGAGGGGATTCTATTCGCGTATGCGCACCACCAACCCCGCCGAATCACCCGTCGCATGGTCGAGCTTCACAACCGGGATGAACCCCGGAAAGCACGGGATATTCGATTTCCTCCACCGTGACCCCGCCACATATACGCCAAGGATCGCCGCAATATCCGTCACGCCGCGCCCGAACCGCAAACCACTCGTCGTCAGCAATCGCAAGGGCCAATCGTTGTGGCGAATCCTCTCCGATGCCGGTGTGCCGTGCGCGGTCATACGTGTGCCGGTGACATTCCCGCCCGAGAAAATCCATGGCCGGATGCTGAGCGGAATGGGCGTACCCGACCTTCGCGGAACATGGGGAACGAGCGTCCTTTATGGAACCAACCAGGGCGAATGCGATACCGAATTCGGGGGGGAGCATATTGCAATACACTTCGATGACGGCATCGCCCGCCTGACAATCAAGGGCCCGCCCAAAGCCGAGCCGCTGGATGCAACACTCCGCATCGACGGCGGGAAAGGCATTCTGGCATATGGAAACCAGCGCATTGAACTCACCGTGGGCGAATATACTAAATGGGTGCCGGTAGTATTTCATGTCAAAGCGAAACTCGGTCCGATCGGAATAAACGTGCCGGTGAAAGGCATCACCAAATTCCTCCTGCATTCAGTGGAACCGGAAGTAAGCTTGTATTTGTCGCAGATACATTTCGACCCGGCATCGCCATTTTTGCCGATAAGCCATCCGGCGAGTTTTTCGAAACAGATGCAGCGCGCGCACGGGAATTTCTTCACATTAGGATGGAGCGAAGATACGTGGGGATTGAACGAAGGCCGACTGGATGAGGATGATTTCCTGACCCAGGTCATGGGTTACCACGATAAGCTCGAAGATATCACGCTCGATGTCATCGCGTCGAAGCGCGAGGAGTTCGTGATAACGGTATTCGAAGGCACCGACAGATGCCAGCATATGTTCTGGCGTCATATCGATGAGACGCACCCGATGTTCAAGGCGGAAGAGGCGCAGCGTTACGCCGATGTTATCGAGCGAAGTTTTATCCGGTTCGATGAAACCGTCGGCAAAGTCTTAGCCGAGCTGAATGAAAATGACACGGTAATATTGATGAGCGACCACGGATTCAACACGTTCAAACGTGCCGTCAATATCAACACGTGGCTGAAGAATGAAGGATATCTTGTTGTGGAGGGGGTTGATGTCGGTGAATCGAAAGGGTTGAAAGACCTGTATGCAGGCAAGAATATATTTCCCAATGTCGATTGGAAGAAGAGCAAGGCATATTCACTCGGCCTTGGAAAAATCTACATCAACCTCAAGGGGCGCGAATCGTGCGGAAGTGTCGAGCCTGGACGCGACTACCAGCAGGTGCGGCAGGAGATTATCGATAAATTCTCGAAACTCGTCGATCCGAAAACGAATAAAGAGGTCGTCAGCCGTCTAAGCCTTAAGGAACGCATCTTCTCAGGCAGTGAGATCGGACATGCGGGAGATATCGTCGTGTCGTTCAAGCCGGGGTATCGCGTAAGCTGGCAGACGGCACTCGGCGGTTTCCCCGAACATGTGATTGAAGATAATAATAAAAAATGGTCCGCCGATCATTGCACCGTCGAACCCAATGAAACCAGCGGAATCCTCATCGTCAATACTCAATTCAACCTTCCGGAGAATGGCCCGTCAATCATGGACTTGGCTCCCACGATTCTCCACATGTTCGGCGTCGCTGCACCGAAGGAAATGGACGGGAAGAGTTTGCTGGGGTAGGGAAATAAAACTACCACATGCCATTTGTATCGAACTTGCTTAGGAATGTGTCAAGCTCCCCAATTGCAGTAATCTCATAAATGCCGGGACCGGGGTTGAAATCGAGTGTTCCCGTGAATACACCAGCCGTGTAAACATTCCCTTCAGAATCAATATCTACTCCGGCGGCGAATTCTGAATCTGGAAACGGTGGGTAACCTCCACCCCAAGCTCTTGTCCAAAGGAGAACACCGGAACTATCGATCTTAACCAGATCCGGATACAGGCCGGAGACGTAGATGTTTTCTGAATTGTCCACGGCGATTTTATAACCCACTTGTCCCGGCCAGATGCAGGCCCAGTTGAAGCTGCCGTCAACATCGAAACAACTGAGGAACGGTCCCGAGCTGGAATACTCGGAAATATCGGGGCCGGGGTCGAAATCTACTGTACCCCAGAATTTACCGGTCACGTATACATTGCCTGAGGTGGTGACATATACATCATTTCCGTAGTCATAAATGCCCCACATTGTGCTGGTTCCCCCTCCCCAATGCTTCGCCCACAGGAAGGAACCACCCTCGTTATACTTAGTAAGATAAATGTCAAATGCACCCGATGCCGTATGTAAATCCTCACCGACTCCCGGATCGAAATCGGCTGTAGTATCAAACCGGCCAGTTACATAAACTCCTCCGGTTAGGTCCGTCGCAACACCGAACCCGTAATCACCTTGTACATGGTAATACTTCGATTTCCCCCATCCACCCCAGCATCGAACCCACTGGTAATCACCGTTGGAAGCGAATTTTATCAACGATGCATCGCATGTACCATCCGCCGTATGTTCGTCCAGCCCGATCCCCGGATCAAAATCGACTGTCTTATTGAATCCACCGGTTACATAAATGTTTCCATCGGGATCAGCGGCAACCGATTTGGCGTGTATCTCCACATCCTCACCGCCCCAGTTCCGTGCCCACAGGTAATTCCCGTATGAGTCAAATTTGCAGAGGAACCCACCGTATCCAGTGGCATCAATCTCATCGATTCCGGGTCCCGGGTCAAAATCGACAACTCCCCAGAAGTATCCCGCGCAATATATATTGCCGTCATTATCCACCGCAATTGACTCGGTTCTTATAGACTCTTCCTCCCATGTGCGTACCCACTGGAACTCACCCGTCGTATTGAACTTGCTGAAATACCCCGACATACTGCCATCATGCTCCTCGACCCCGGGTCCGGGATCGAAGTCAACAGTGTCCACGAAATATCCGACCACGTATAAGTCATCCGTATTGCTGATGGCGACATCACTTGCCCACGTATTGGTGTTTTCCCCTCCCCAGTTCAAAGCCCATCCAATTGTCGGTTGTGACGCTTCTATTGTTATTTCAACGTAGTTGTACGTGAATATTGCACTGCCGGACGTTTTCGCGGAAACCAGCGCGCGATATTGCCCCGGTCCCTGCCCTCCCTGTTTCCATGAAAGGGGTTCGGTAGCCCACCACGATGAACTCTTCTGGGTCATCACAATTTCATCTTCATATCCAAGGCAGGACAGGTTAATTGATACCAGAGAGATATCATCAGCCCACGATTTCGCCTTAACCTCAATGGTCTGCGGATTGTAGTCAAAGAATGGTCCGGAAGCGGAAGCGTTGCCGACTTCATAGGGTTCCTTGCAGTAGCCCGGCCACGATGCGTCAATTACCAATGAGATCTCCATGAGTGCATCAAGCTCTGGATAGCTAATCTCGTAAATAGTCGAATGTGTCTCGTTCGGAAGGAACATCCTGTTGTACCAGCCGGTCTCGAATGCCTTGAATGGATTGATCTCAACATCGCCACCATCATCCCAGAGCGCGGTATATGAATCGGCATTAATAAGCCGGATACCCGGGTTGTTGCTCATTATGATTCCACGCACTTCGTATGCTATGAGTTGTGTGGGATTTCTAAGGCTAACGCGAATCTGGATGTAATTCTCATCAGGTTTGAATTCAAGCAGCTCAACTGTTATGCAGTCATCACAATTGGGCGGGGAAAGAAGCGGGGTACCGTTCCAGTGAGCCAAGGCATTACGGTTGGGCACAAATTCGACCAGCATCGACTCCGGATCGAACCGTATATTTCCAGCCGTAAGCACGAGCCTGTCTGAGCTCAGGATGTTCGATTCCACAAATGGTCCATCACCAGGTATTACCGGTGATTCATTATGCTGTGATGAACAACAAAAGAAGAAAAATGCTAAACAGAATACAAATACAAAAATGATCCCGCGAAACATACAACACCTTTCCTTGTATGTACTGGGGAGTTGTCGGGGGGCGTAATTGCTTAATTATTATCCCATGAATGGTTGATTTTCTCAATCATCGGCGTGGCTTGAAGTATTACTAATCCTCGACCAACTCGTAATCAGCGAGAGCATCCACAGGCGCACGACACTCTTCACCGCATTCGCCGATTCGTGTTCGTCCCGTGCTTTCTCGCGCTCTTTGCGAAGTTTGTCCCGCTTGGGAAGGTCGAGGAATTCCCTGTCATGCTTTATTTCCAGGTCCCTGAAAGTGAAAGTCGTGATGCCGATATCCTCGGTTACTTTATATACATCGTAACCGAACAGCACATTGACCGGCGAGGGGTATGACTTGGCCGAGATGAAGGAGTAGGTGAACATCTCGTTCAGTATTTTCGATATCTCAACCCGCCGATCGATGAACCGCTTAAGTATGACCGCCCGTTCTTCATCATCGATGCTCGGATCGTTGCATATCGCGGTGATCTCGGCGTTGATCTTCTTCAGCTTCTTGAAATGCGGCTCCCATCCTTCCGGCTCCGCGGCGAGTTCGGCCAAACTGCTGAACTCCGAGCCGAGTGTCGGGGCGATTATCCATCCGCCGGCGGAGACATGACCGCCGAGGATACGTCCCTTGTTCCATTGAACCTCGATATCCCCGCCCGCTCTAATCTCGCAGTTGACTGCTTCGCGGTTGATGAAGACATTGCCGGGGGTCTCGACATGAGTATTTTCAAGGAAATTCACCCTGACATCTCCACCAGCCACGATCAATGACACGCCGGACGAGCGCACCCCGCCGTTGATCTGCACCGTTCCCTTCGCATGTATTTCGCAATCCTCGACCGAGCCGCGTATGACGATATTCCGTCCCGACCTCAGGTCGAAACCCGAGCGCACATCGCCCTTGACGATGATATCCCCCTTATACTCAATGTTCCCGGTATGATAATCGACATCCCCATCGACGATGTACACCGCCATGACATTGACGGTCCCCCCGGGACCGTTGTAGAGGAACCCGTCTTCCTGCGCGACGAGAGAGCAGCCATCCTCGCTGACCTTGGCGTTGATGCCTTTCAGAAGCCGCAGATCCCTTCCTTTACGCGTGGGTATTTTCTTTCCGAAGATATCCATCCCCGGCTCCCCGTCGGTCGGCGGAGTGCGAACCTTGATGATGTCACCCTTATGCACCGGTGATATCAGGTTGAGCTTCTTGAAATCCGCGCGCCCGGAGTGAGTCGTTTCAGGCGTAAGGTCGGTCTTGATATCTTTCAGAAGTTCGACCGTTGCATCGGTCCCGGCAACAGGATATTCTCCACTGGCAATTTTCAGCTCATTTATTTCGGGGAACATATCGATGATGCGTTGTATATTTTCCTCGATTATGCCGTGCACAATCCCGGCTTCTTCGATGTGCCCGCGTATCAGCTCTTCGGTGAGTTCAATCGAGTCGTCGTTGACTGTCAGCATCGCCGACATGTTGTTCTCGGCGATCCTGATTTCGATAGCATCAAGTGATGCATCAACAGCGTCAACCGCCGCACCGTTATCATCCCTGTCCTCTTTCCCTCTTGATTTATAACCGCCAATACGTATGACATCTCCCTGGTCGGCGGTCTGGAAAAGAGTTTGGTAATTTGCGTCGATGGCGTCCTCGAATCCGCGCGCGCGTGCTTCGTCCATTATTTCAGTGAATGTTCCATCATCGAAATCATCGACGGGCGCGTTTATGACCAGCAGGATATCGTCACCCTCCTGGAAGATGAAATATTGTTTTATCGTCTGCTTCGTCATCATTATTAATATCTTATGCGGGGTTGCCCGGTTCTTAATGTGGTTGAATATGTCTTTAAATATCGAACTTAATTCGATGGGTGGCAGTCCGTGTGGCATACTTCCGGGTGACCTTATGGAGCGCTGGCTTCCAGCCGGCATCCGGTGCTTCGGCTTGAAGACTCATCAAATAGTGCCATTGGGGACAGTCCTCAATGGCGCATTTTTAAGCTTTCAACACTGCTCTGGCAGC